>CABTXO010000031.1 GCA_902488725.1 uncultured Bacteroidales bacterium | reverse complement strand
GGAGATGTGGATGCAACCGTCCGATTCGAGTACATGCCGCGAGCCCGCCGACAGAATTTCCGCGAAACTGCCCCGCCCGACGACTTCGGCAGCAGCCCTTTCGCAACCGTAGCGGCCCTCCGCTGCTGTTCCGCCGAACTTCACCTGTGCAGCCAGCGCATTCAGCTGCCGGGCGAGGTTGACAGCGTAGCGCGTCTTGCCCGAGGCCGTGGGACCGAGCACGACCACCAGGTCGAATGCACCGGAAACATATTCCTGGAATATGCGTTCGACATCAATGACTTCGGGATCCGGGAGCGGCGCCGCCTCCGGAATCGGGATCGGTTCCCGCAGCCTGTTCTTCGGATTTCTGGACATGCGCGACAACTGTTTCGTCAATCAAACAAAGATACAAAGATTTCCGTTGCGGCCGAAACGGAAAAAATGAAATGCCCTAGGGCAGAAACGCCCTGGGGCAAAGTCATTACTCGCTGAAAATGTGCATGTCGGCCATCTACCGGTGCCAGCAGCCCATCTCGGCGATGGAGATGCAGGCGCCGCGGTTGGATCCCGTGAAGCGGAGCAGGAGGTACTGCGTCTTGAAGGAATCCATCGCGAACAGCTGTGCGACATTCTTGTTGGACGTGCCTCCGAAATCGACGGCACCGAGGTAGGTGAGACCGCCGTAGGCGATCGAAGTCCGGTTGCTGTAGTCCATCGTCTCAGCGGCATACACTTCGAAACGACGCAGGTCCGTCACGTAGTAGCCGCTGCGGCGCCAGATTTCCAGCAAGTCGACCTGCGTCGGAGCGCCCAGATCCACGGCCGCGTTGAACGGAATGGTACGGACTCCATAGCTTCCGCCGGCCCCCCAGTTGTTCTCCCAAAAAGAACCCGGGTTGTTGTCGATGGCTTCCGGTACGCTGTTCTTATGGCTGGACTCCGGCACGAAGATCATGCTGGTCGGCGGTACCACCGTGGCCATGCCGTCGAGCGCCGTATAGGCCCCGGGCGCGGTGGTCAGATTCACCTGCGGCATGTACTCGAATCGGACGGTTGCATCCACATCTCCGGACAGGGAACCGATCGGATTCCCGTTGAGCGTGGGATTCGACAGCTTGACCTTGAAATAATAGTTGCCATAGGCCGCATCTTCGGGAAGTTTTATGGTGTAGACGGCTTTCTGGCTGCCCGGCGCAATCGACTTCACTTCGGCATTCCGGATGGAAGAAAGCGGCAGCGGGTGCACATGATACTTTGCCGGCAGCGAGTTGCCCATCTGCTGCGATTCTCCGAGCTGGTTCAAGGCGAGGAAAGAATCGGATTCGAATTCGACATTCCAGGCGACGGTGAACTCCTTGTTCTCAAACGGAAGCGAGACCTCGATGTTCATCGAATCGCCCCGGCGCCAAAGCTCGCCCGACTCCAGACCGAAATCAATTTTCGGATCCTCTACCGTCACCTTCCGAAGCACATAGTAGGCATCCTTGTCGATCGAGGTAATCCCGTCCGTTTCCAGTTTGACTGCGATACAGAACACCTTTCCCTTTTCCAGCGTTTTCTCCAGTTCTTTTATTTCCTGAATCTTTTCGTACGGGACAGAAAGGGGTATCTGCTTGAACCGCTCTCCTGCGGCGAAGTCAATGCTGGACGGAACCGTGTAGAAAGAGGGGTCCACGGCAATATAACTTTCGTTGAACAAGGTCAGTTCTTCCTGGGATATCGGCACCAGTTTCGTGGAGGCGCTCAAGTCCGGAATTCCGCCGGAGCGGAGGACCGTGATGTTTGTGGAAAGCGGTATCCCGACGTCAAACAATTTCCAAGCTTCCGTTCCTGCCCCCTTGATGCTGACAACCCGCTTGTAGTTCTCCGGTATCAGATTCTCCAAGTCGTATTCCGACGTGTTGCAGGAATATGCGAAAAGCGCGAGGAACGCAATGAATATGATTTTTTTCATGGTGCAAAGGATTTAATAACCGGGAGCCTGAACCATCTGGGGATTCATGTACAACTCGTCGGATTTGACGGGAAGGAGGTACATCCGGTCCAGCCAGCGGTAGTCGCCGTCAAGTTCAACGACCTGGTTGAACTGCTCGATGGTGGAATTGACGCGCTTGCTTACGAAGGCATCCAAACCTTTCCGGACGCCTGCGGCCAGGTATTGCTCGCAAAGCACCCAGCGGCGGAGATCATAGTAGCGGTGGCCTTCCATGAACAGCTCGATGGTCCGCTCAGCCCGCACCCAGTCGCGGATGGTCATGTCGTCCGTGAGGTCTCCCTCCGTCAGGGCCGGTACGCCGGCGCGTTCGCGGATGATGTTGACGTTCTCAAGCGCCATCTGCAGTTCGGCGGCATCCCCCGTGTGCATGTAGATTTCCGCGCAACATTCGGCGAGGTTCAGATAGAGTTCCGCCATCCGGATGACGGGAGCCGGGAAGGCGTAGCCGGCACCGCTCCAGGGCTGAGAGGTCTTCGTGAACCGCGTCCGGGGCGCGAACCTTTTGTCGGTCAAGTAACCGCTCTGGTTGTTGTCTCGTGCCGTGTTCGGGTCGTAGCCGCTCTGGCCCTTTCCCTGCGTGCCGTTCCGCAGGTTCACCCGCAGCGGGTGTCCGTCGTCGATGAGCGGGCCGATATCCGCCCCGTCGAACGTGATCCACGCATAGAAGCGTGGCTCGCGGTCCACGTTCAGGTTGATGATTTCCGGCCGGCCTTCCACCCCGCCGGAATTGAACCACTGATCCCTGACCGTGAAGTCGGGATCCTTGGCGGGCAGTTTTCCGTTCTTGGTGTAGAACTGCTCCACGATGTTGAGTGTCGGACTGAGACCTGCCCAGCCGCCCCGCCAGTCCGTGCTGCTGGTGTTGCCGAGCACCATGTTGCGGGGCTTGCCGGCCCGGGTATTGTCGTTCGGTTCCATGCAGGTGAAGATGAGTTCCTTGTTGCCGAGCGTCTCGTCGGAGGCCGCCAGATAGCGCATCTGCAGCACCTTCTTTGCGAAGGCCTCGCCTTCCGGCGTGCTGGTGTCCACACCCGGAATCAGGTTTCCGCCGTCTTCGGTCCGCCAGGGAACCTTGTGGTCCTCGGCGATCTTCATCGCAGTTTCCAGGTCGAACAGCCGGCGTCCGTTCTGCTTGGCGATTGCGATGGCCTCAACGGCTGCGTCTTTCGCCCGGCGCCATTTCTCGATGTTGAACTTCCGGCTGAAGAGTTCCTTTCCGTAGCCGGGCGTCTCGAAATGCGTGTTTTCCCAGGACTGCCACAATCCCGGGGCTTCACCGTTCCAGAGCGGGGAGGCGGCGTACAGCAGCACGCGGGACTTCAGCGCCGCGCAGGCCGTCTGGTTGCCGAGACCGTAGGTGTCGTCCAGGTTGTACTCCGCCTGCAGGTTCGGGCGGGCCTTGTCCAGTTTGTCGACAATGTAGTTCACCACGTAGTCGTAGTGGTAGCGGCCCGGGAACTGATCCTTCGTCGTGGAGACGGAGGCATATTCATCCACGATCGGGCAGGGACCGAAGTAGTTGAGAATCCGGAAGTAGTAGTACGCCTTGAGAAAGTCGGCGTGCGCCTGGAAGCGGACCTTGTCCTCTTCCGTGAGGAAGTCGGGGTTCTGATTCTTCAACTCGCGCAGGAAGAGGTTGACGTTGCCGATCTCACCGTACAGGACCCGCCAGTAGGAATCCGAAATGTTGCTTGCGTTGAGCGTACAGTAGGCGACGGACTTGTTGAGGTATTCCGACCAGAGGCGGGGTGTCACGAATTCGTCCGTGGATCCCTCGTAGTTCCGGAAATCGGAGGTGAGATACCGCGGGACAGTGGAGTAGCAGCCGTAGAGCCAGGCCTCCGTACTTGCCTTGTTCTTCATGGCATCGTTGAGGGTCGCCCGTTTGGCCGGTGCGACATCCAGAAAGTTGCAGGAAGCCAGGAGGACGGAGACAACAACTCCCATGAATATCTTGAAATATGGTTTCATATGCATTGTCTGTGTCTGTTGAAGTTATTGGATGTTCAGCTGCAGTCCGAGCGTGAAAGAACGGTTCAGCGGGTAGGTGTTCCAGGCCAGCTCCGGATCCCACAGTTTGAAGGGGCTCCAGACCGCCAGGTTGTCGCAGTTCAAGTATATGCGTCCGAGCTTGAAACTGTAGCCCAGTTCCAATGTCTTGAAGCGCATGACCCTGCCGTTGCGCATCCAGTAGGTGCTGTTCACCATGTTGTTGGCGACATCTCCATCCGTGATGCCGAGCCGGGGATACTTCGCATCGGGATTCGGGTTGTCCAGCCGCCAGGCATTGTCCGCGATGAACTGCATCACATTGTAGTCATAGGTGCCGAAGGCCGTAATGTTGCCCGCATAGATGGTCCGCATCCCGGAGCCGTTGAAGAACACCCCGAGGTCCCATTTCCGCCAGGTCAGGTTGGCGCCGAGTCCGTACTGGATACGGGGCAGACGACCGTAGGGAGAGATCATCGCCACGTCGTCGTTGTCCACGCGTCCGTCGCCGTTGATGTCCCGGTACTTGATGTCGCCCGGTCGCGGGGTCGAACCCAGCAGCTGATCCGGGCTGTTGTCAATCTCTTCCTGGGATTGGAACAGACCTTCCGCAACGTAGCCTTCCGTCCGGTAGCCGTCCAGCGGCTTCCCTGTCTTGGTCTGCCAGATGGACTCGTAGTCGGGCTCGTCGAGATTCAGGTACTTGTTCTGGGCATAGGTCAGATTCGCGCGCAAGGAGGCGTAGAAATCGTTGCCGAACTGCTTGCTCCAGTTGAGGCTGACTTCGAAACCGCGGTTGAGCGCTTTTCCGACCTGCCCCCAGGGCGTGGCGTTCCAGTATCCCAGGATGAGCGGCCAGGAAGCGCGCCGCAGCATGATCCGGTCGCGCAGGTCACGAAAATACTCAACCGTCACGTCCAACTGGTTGAACAGGTTCATGTCCACGCCCAGGTTCAACTTGTGGACCCGCTCCCACCGGGCGCCGTCCACCCGGTAACCGCTCACGGCATGTGAGTTGAAGGTGGTGGTGCTGCCCACCGCGGGACCGGTGGTGTAGGCGCCGCCCCCGTTGATCACGACGTTGTCGAAGTACAGGAAGTGCTCCCCGCCGAAGCCGTCGCTGCCGATCAGACCGTAGGAGGCCCGAAGTTTCAGGTACTTGACGGCTCTCTTCAGGCCGCCGCTCCAGAATGCTTCGTTGCTCGGCACCCAGCCGGCCGAAACCGCCGGGAAGAATTCGAAGCGGGTTCCCTTTTCCAGCCGTTCGGTGCCGTTGTAGCCGAAGTTGAACTCCGCCAGGTAGCGGTTGTCGTAGTCGTAGGTCGCACGGCCGGACAGGCCTTCGTTCCGCTGCGGGAGCGACTGTGCCGGCTGGAAGTTGCGCAGCATCAGCATGCCCATTGCCCCGACGTTGTGCTTGCCGAAGCTCCGCTTGTAGTTGAGGCGGGCATCAAAGTAGAAGGTGTTGTCCGTGCCCGGAGAGTTGTAGCTTTCCGACACGTAGTCGTTGCCGACCTGCAGTTGATCGAGTTCATACACGTCGGGATTCGCCGGATCCCAGCTGCCGGAAGTCACCCGGTAGTAGTAGGCCTGCAAGGACTGCACGAAGTTCGTCATCGAGTAGTTCTTGAAGTTCACCAGAGACGTGAAGTTCAATCCTTTCGTGATCATCGACAGATCCTGTTCCAGCCGCAGGGAGGTGTTCAGGGTGTTGGCGCGTCCTTCCGCATGGTCGTCCAACATGGTGGCGTACGGGTTGGTCCGGAGCCGGTTGTCGGTCAGAATGGCATTGCCGAAACGGACGTGCGTGTCGCCTTCCCGGGCCGGGAACACGGCCGGGAACATCACCGGGTTGGTCAGCTGCACGTAGCCGAAGAGATTGTTGACATTTTCCACGACGCCGACCCGCTGGAAGACCTGCGCATTCATGTGCAGGTCCAGCTTGGTGGTGTTCGTCAGCTGGTAGGAAATGTTGTTCTGGAAGATGTAGTCGTAGTTGTGGAGGTGGTTGTCGAAGATGTAATCCGAGGGCGCATTGAGGATGCCGGTGTCGTGGTTGAACTGGAGGCTCATGTAGTAGGAGGCCCGGTTGCCGCCGCCCTGGATGTTGATGTTCGCACGCTCGTTGATGTTGCCCTTGCGGAACATGACCTTCTGCCAGTCCACGTCCGGATAGATCAGCGGGTACTTCCCGCTGCGGGTCATGTCGATCGCTTCCTGCGTGTAGCGCGGGGTGGCGGCTCCGCGGGCGAGCTGTCCTTCGTTGTAGAGTTCCATCCAGGTCGCTCCGTCCACGAATTGCGGCATCCGCATCGGCGAAACGGCGGACGTCTCCAACGTGACCCCGACCTTCGCCCGGGAGTTGTTGCTTCCCTGCTTGGTGGTGATGAGCATGACACCGTTGGCACCCCGCACACCGTAGATGGCGGTGGCGGATGCATCCTTCAGGATCGTGAAACTCTTGATGGTCTCCGGCGGGACGCGGTTCAGATCGCTCGCCGAGATTTCGACGTCGTCCAGGAGGATCAAGGGCGTCGCACGGCCCCCGAAGGTACCGATACCCCGGATGTAGAATTCTGAAGTCGATCCGGGCGCTCCGGAGTTGTTCACCTGGATCACGCCGGCGAGTTTGCCGGCAAGGCTGGAGGTGAGCGAAGAGGTTGGCAATTTCAGGCTTTTGCCGTCGACGGCCGCAATGGCCCCCGTAATGGAAACCCGCTTCTGGGTGCCTGCACCCACGACGACCGACTCTTCGAGCAGGTTGTCCGTCACAAGCCGGATGGTGATTTCACTCATTCCTGCCACATCCACGGTCTGGGCCTTGTACCCGATCATGGATGCTGTCAGGGACGTTCTTCGGTTCTTGACCGTCATTTCAAAACGACCGTCACTGTCCGTCATTGCGTAATTGGATGCGTCCTTTGCATCGACGATGTAGGCTCCGGGAACAGGTTCCCCGGTGTCCGCGTCGAGCACGGTTCCGTTCAAAATCCGCTCGTTCCGGTTCTGCTGCCGGTCTGCTGCATGAAGAGTGTCGCCCGTGTGGAACACCGGGATGCAGAGTGCACAGAAGCACAGTGACGCCGCATACAAACGTAGAGGTGTCATAGGCAAAAAGCAATTAGTTTATTAACAAAAGTGTACGAATAAGTCGGTGTTATTGTGTGTTTAACAAATATAGGACTTTTTTTTGAGATTCGGAGCGGGTGCACCCCGAAAAAATATGGTATATTTGCATCACTTGAAAAACCATGGCGAAACAGAAGGAACATAGGGTGGAGATCCGGAACAAGCGTGCGTCGTTCGACTATGCGTTCCTGGAGACGTACGAGGCCGGGATCGCGCTGGTCGGGACGGAGATCAAGTCCATCCGGGCCGGCAAGGTGTCCCTCGTCGACGCCTTCTGCTATTTCGTCGGCAACGAACTGTTCGTCAAGGGGATGAATGTGGCGAAGTACTTCTGGGGCTCCTGGGGGCAGCACGAGCCGCTGCGCGACCGCAAGCTGCTGCTCACCAAGCGCGAACTCCGGCACCTCCACCAGGCCGTGAAGGAGAAAGGCCTCACCATCGTGGCTGTCAAGCTATTCATCAACGACGACGGCCTCGCAAAGCTTGTCATCGCTCTTGCCAAAGGCAAGAAGGAATATGACAAGCGCGCGGCCATCAAGGAAAAGGATCTGCGTCGCGAAATGGACCGGGGCGAATAACCCCCTGCCCGACGGGGCGAATAAACCGCTATAGTCCGAACGCCTTCCGGACCGCGTCCACCGCGTCCAGTTTTTCCCAGCCGAAGAACTCTACCTCCCGCTTGACTTCCCGTCCTTCCCGGACCAGTTTCAAGGTCTCGGAATAGGGCTTCCGGCCGAAGTGGCCGTAGGCGGCCGTCGGTTCGTAGATGGGGTTCTTCAACCCGAATTTCTCGATGATTTTCGCCGGACGCAGGTCGAACAGCGACTGGATTTTCCGGGCGATGAATGCGTCCGCTTCCAGCCCGGACAGGCCTTTCAGCGCATTGCAGGCCGTGTTCGCCGTCCCGTAGGTGTCCACGAAGACGCTCACGGGCTTCGCCACGCCGATGGCGTAGGCAATCTGGACGGTGATCTGGTCGGCGACGCCGGCCGCCACCAGATTCTTCGCGACATAGCGCATCATGTAGCAGGCCGAGCGGTCCACCTTGGAGGGGTCTTTCCCGGAGAAGGAGCCGCCGCCGTGGGCGGAGCGGCCGCCGTAGGTGTCCACGATGATTTTCCGGCCGGTCAGGCCGGTGTCCCCGGCAGGGCCCCCGATCACGAACTTCCCGGTCGGATTGACGAACAGGTTGAAATCGTCCTGGAACAGGGCCGCCGTGGCGGCAGGCAGGGAAGCCTTGACGCGCGGAATCAGAATCTCGCGCACGTCCCGCTCGATGCGGGCGTGCATGGTCTCGTCGTCCGCGAATTCGTCGTGCTGGGTCGAAAGCACGATCGTGTGCACCCGGACCGGACGGCGCGCGCTGTCATATTCAATCGTGAACTGGGACTTGGCGTCGGGACGCAGGTAGGGCATCCGCTCCGGTTCGTTGCGGCGGATGTCCGCGAGCACCTGGAGGGTCCTGTGTGACAGGTAGATCGGAAGGGGCATGTAGTCCTCGGTCTCGCGGCAGGCGTAGCCGAACATCATGCCCTGGTCGCCGGCGCCCTGGTCTTCGGGGTTCCGGCGCACCACGCCGCGGTGGATGTCGGGGCTCTGCTCGTGGATTTCGGACAGCACCCCGCAGGAGTCGCCGTCGAAGAGGTAGTCGGCTTTGTCGTAGCCGATCCGCAGAATCGTCTTGCGGACGATGCTCTGGACGTCTACGTAGGCGTCGGAAGAGACCTCTCCTCCGATGATGGCGAGGCCGGTGGAACAAAAGACTTCGCAGGCGACCTTCGATTCGGGGTCCTGGCGGAGAAACTCATCGAGGATGGCATCGGCGATCTGGTCGGCGACTTTGTCCGGGTGGCCCTCGGACACGGATTCAGATGTGAACAGGTAATTCATCATTTTTTAGCATTTTTTTGGAGCGAGGTTGCAAGCAGGCAAATCTGTCCTCTCGTATTGTGGCCGCAAAGTTATTACATTTATTTTAAATTAATGGAATTTCGTGCGAAATAATGAAAGGGCTGTCTGCTTTTGTCTGCGAAAATATTAACTTTGCAAGATGAATGGTTTAGTCCGGTTGTATTGCAAATTATAAACCCAAATTCATTTTAAACTTATGGTTCAACTACTGAAAAAGGGATTCGCGGCGTTTGTCGCAATCTTCGTCGGGGTTGTGGGCTATGCTCAGATCACGACTTCGAGCCTTGCCGGCCGCATCCAGGATGAGAACGGCGAGCCTCTCGCAGGTGCGGCGGTCGTGGCCGTCCACCCCCCTTCCGGGACCCAGTACGCGGCGGTGGCCAACGGCGAAGGCCGTTACGTCATCAACGGTATGCGCGCCGGCGGCCCCTACACCGTCGAAATCTCCTTCCTGGGTTTTCAGACCCAGGAATATTCGGACATCACCCTCCAGCTGGCCGAGACCTACAACCTCAATGCTGTGGTCAAGCAGCAGACGGAGCAACTGACCTCTGCGGTGGTGCTGGCCTCCCCTTCTTCGAAGTTCGCGGCTGAGAAGACCGGTGCTTCCACCAACGTCTCCAGTGCGGAAATCACCGCCCTTCCGACCGTCAGCCGCAGCATCACCGACGTGACCCGGCTCTCCCCGTACGGCGGCAGCGGGATGAGCTTCGCCGGAACGGACGGACGTACCGCCAACTTCACCGTCGACGGCGCCAACTTCAACAACAACTTCGGCCTGAGCGAACGCCTTCCCGGCGGCGGCAACCCGATCTCCATCGACGCCATCGAGGAACTCCAGGTCGTGATCTCCCCGTATGACGTCCGTCAGACCAACTTCATCGGCGGTGGCGTGAACGCCATCACGAAGTCCGGCACCAACAAGTTCCGCGGCTCCGCCTATTTTTACCACCGCAACGAGAACATGCGCGGCGATGCCGTCGAGGGGGTCCAGATTCCCGGCGCGCGCGACCGCGACCGCAACACCACCTACGGCTTCACCCTGGGCGGCCCGATCGTGAAGAACAAACTTTTCTTCTTCGTCAACGCTGAATATGCCAAGATGCCATCCGTCGCAGTGCGCTGGAGAGCGTCCGAGGACGGCGTCGGCAACAAGAACGCCTACCTCTCCTACGCCAT
>CABTXO010000030.1 GCA_902488725.1 uncultured Bacteroidales bacterium | reverse complement strand
GGGGGATCTGCTTCACCGCTTCGGCGAGGGAGGCGCGCTTGAATGTGACCACCCCGCCGACGCCGATCGACCAGTCGCCCAGTTTCTGCAGGCGCCGGAAGGTTTCCACGCTTCCGCTGAAGGCATGCATGTTTCCCCGCAGGCCCAGGTGCTTGTGGGCTTCCAGCACATCCAGAAAGTCTTCGGTCGCGTCGCGCAGGTGGATGTTCACGGGCAGCCCCCGGCGGACGGCATATTCCAGCTGCCAGGAAAGGGCGTCCCGCTGCTGCAGACGGAATTTCGTGCCCTCGTGGTAGTCCAGTCCGATTTCTCCGACGGCGACGACCGGGACGGTCTGGAACGTCAGCATCCGCTCGATCTCTTCCTCCCAGTTCTGGTCCACGGAGCCCGGGTACAGGCCGATCATGGGCCGCAGCATCTCCGGGAAGCGGTCGCAGAGGGCGAACATGTCCGCCCGCTCCCGGCTGTCGACATCGGGCTGGAGCATCCGTACGACGCCCGCCTCCCGCGCCCGGGCGATCACGGCATCTTCCTCGCCGCGGAAGGCCTCGTCGCAAAGATGGGTATGGGTGTCGATGAATATCATCTCGTCTGGAATGGTCCGCCTGCAAATTTAGCAGGATTTTCCAACATTGGTACAGCATTTCTGCAGAAGGTCCACCGAGATGAAGCCGTCGCATTCCAGAAGTCCGGTGCAGCGTGCCACCTTTCCGTAGGGCCACTTCAGCAGGGCGCAGAGTTCGTCGAGGCTGATGCCGCGACGGGTCTTCACCGCCGTAGCCGTCGCGAGGACCGCCTCCAGTTCTTCTTCCGTCAGCTGGTCCCGGTACCAGTTCTCCACGGCGGTCCGGAAATCTTCCTGCCGGCCGAGTTCCGCAGGTCCGAAGCCGAGCCTTCCGATGAAGTCGCCCAGATCCCCGATCTGCTGGGCGATGTTTTCACGGATCAACAGGTTGCATCCCTGCGACTTGGGATCGTCGATCCGGCCGGGCAGGGCGAACACGTCCCGGTCGTAGGAGGCGGCCAGCCGGGCGGTCATCATGCCGCCTCCCTTGATCTTGGATTCCACCAGGACCGTGGCCTGGCAGATGCCGGCGATGATGCGGTTCCGGCGCAGGAAGTTGAACCGCTGGGGGGCGGTCTGCGGGGGATAGTCGGTGACAAGGGCGCATCCCCGGGCGGCTGCGATCCGGGCGGCTGCCTCGGCATGGCGCGCCGGATAGATTTCGTCGATGCCCGTGGCCATGACCGCGACGGTGGGCAGGCCCCTTTCCAGCGCAGCGGCCTGCGCCTGGATGTCCGTGCCGAGGGCGAGTCCGCTGACCACCAGTGGTTTGGCGGGCGTCCGCGAGAGGGCGTCCACGATCCTGCGGCACCATTCCCGCCCGTAGGGGGAAAGGTCGCGCGTGCCGATCACGGCGATGGCGGGGCGGGAGCAGAACACCTGCTCCGGGTCGGACACCCCCTTGTAGTAGAGTCCGATCGGGGGGTCCTCACATTCTTTGAGTAGCGGGGGGTAGCCCGGGGCCTGGATCCCCACGAAGCGGCAGCCCTTCCGCGCAAGCATCTCCAGTTCCATGGCGGCCGCGTCGAAGGCGGCCGGTCCGATCTGGTCGCTGCGGTCGGTGTAGAGGTCCGATTCCGCACGGAGGTCCCGTGTCTGCGCTTCGAAGATCGCGGAGGCACTTCCGAATGTGTCCAACAGATGAAGCCCTGTTTTCGGCGCAAAGCCGTAGATCCTGTTCAGAGCGCACAGGCAGATGGTTTCCTGGTCCATTTTCCGATAGTTTAAGCTTGCGCCAATATCGGAAAAAGGAAGGAATATTCAAAAAAATCCTGCGGAATTACAGCACCAGCATCGCATCCCCGTACGGGCCGAACTTGTAGCCTTCTTCGAGGGCGACCTTGTAGGCGTTCATGATGTTGTCGAAGCCTCCGAACGCGGCGACCGCCATCAGCATCGTGGATTCAGGCAGGTGGAAACCGGACACGACCGCATCCGGAATGGAAAATTCATAGGGCGGGAAGATGAACTTGTTGGTCCAGCCGTCGTAGGGTTTCACCTCGCTGTCGGTCGTGACATAGGTCTCCAGGCCGCGCACGACGGTCACGCCGACGGCCACGATCTTGTGCCCTTCCCCCTTGGACTTGTTGATGATGTCGCAGGCATCGGACGGGATGATCAGCCGTTCGGAATCCATCCGGTGTTTCGAGAGGTCTTCGACATCCACCCGGCGGAACTGGCCGATGCCCATGTGCACGGTGATGAAGGCTTTGTAGATGTCCTTGAGCACCATCCGGTTGAAAAGCTCGCGGCTGAAGTGCAGCCCGGCCGAAGGCGCCGCCACGGCTCCCTCGCGGGCTGCGAAGATCGTCTGGTAGTTGATGTCGTCTTCCGGGGTGACCTTCGTCTTGATCCACTTGGGAACCGGGATCTCGCCGAGGCTGAAAAGCTGTTTCTTGAACTCCTCGTACGGGCCGTCGTACAGGAAGCGCAGGGTCCTGCCGCGGGAGGTCGTGTTGTCGATGACTTCCGCGACCAGGCTCTGGTCCGCTCCGAAGTAAAGCTTGTTGCCGATCCGGATTTTCCGGGCGGGGTCCACGATCACGTCCCAGAGGTGCTGCTCCCGGTTGAGTTCCCGGAGCAGGAAGACCATGATGTCCGCCCCCGTCTTTTCCTTCTTGCCGTAGAGCCGGGCCGGGAAGACCTTGGTGTCGTTGAACACGAAGGTGTCGCCTTTGCCGAAATATTGGATGATGTCCTTGAAAATTTTGTGCTCGATTTCGCCGGTGTCCTTGCGGACCACCATGAGTCTACACTCGTCCCGCCATCTGGGCGGCTCCTGGGCCAGGCGGTCTTTGGGAAGGAGAAACTGGAATTGTGAAAGCTTCATATACGTTTACAGAACCGATATACTTGTAACATACGGGAAGTTGCAGTGAATTGTTTCAGACGGGACGGCTTATATTTTGGCGTTCCGGAACACTTCGACGATCGAAGGGTAGGTGTTCTTGAGGCAGGACGCCAGGCCCGACCGGGGCACCCATGCCGCCTTGGTGATGTCCTCTTCCCGCTGCGGGGACAGGTCCACCGGATCCGGGTAACGCATGTCGTACCACCAGGTGTGCTTGAGGTACCAGACCCCGTCCCGCCGGTAACAGTGGTCCGTCGTGCAGATCAGTTCACGCAGGACCAGTTTGCCCACGCCCGTCTCTTCCTGCACCTCCCGCAGGGCTGTCGTCTTGAGGTCTTCACCTGCTTCCTGATGCCCCTTCGGCAGGTCCCAGCGGTCGTTCCGGCGGATCAGCAGCACATCCTCCCGCCGATTGGACACCAGTCCGCCGGCAGCATTCACCTCCCGGAAGCGTGCACAGAAGTCCCGGTAGGTGTTTTCCAGGTCGTGGGTCGGGATGTAGATGCGGGCCAGGGCGTCGGAAGTCTCGAACATCTCGACGATGGTATCGATGTGCGTGCGGTCCTGCAGGTGCAGCTCGATGGCGTTTGGATCGGAGAGCGTGGGCTCGTCGGGGGCGCAGAGGATCATGCATCGGGTTTCGAGATAGATCTTGTGCATTGTGAGACTGAAAATTGCTATATTTGTAAGTTGCGACAAAGTTAATCAAAACATTTTCAAAAAAGATGGAAACGACAGACAGAAGACTTGCCTCCGAAATGCTCCGGATCAAGGCCGTCCTGCTGCGTCCCGACGAACCCTTCGTCTGGGCGTCCGGGTGGCATTCGCCCATCTACTGCGACAACCGGCGGATTCTTTCGGAACCGGATCTCCGCGACAAGGTTGCCGGCTGGCTCGCCGGCCGGGCGCAGGAACTGTTCCCCGAAGCTGAAATCGTGGCGGGTGTCGCGACCGGTGCCATCGCACATGGAGTGCTGGCGGCACAGAAACTGGGCAAGCCCTTCATCTATGTGCGTCCGAAACCGAAAGACCACGGGACGGGTTCGCAGATCGAGGGCGTTCTCCCCGCCGGTGCCAAGGTGGTCGTGATCGAAGACCTCGTTTCGACCGGCATGAGCAGCCTTGCCGCCGTCCGGGCCCTGCGCGAAGCCGGAGCGGACGTCCGGGGGATGGTCGCCATCTTCACCTACGGTTTCGACCTGGCCGCTTCCCGTTTCGCGGAGGAAGGCGTGAAACTTGCAACGCTGTCCTGCTACGAGGCATTGGTGGAAGAGGCGCGCGAAACCGGCCACATTCCGCCGGAAGCGATGGAAACCCTCCTGAAATGGAGGAAAAACCCTGAAGAATATGACAGAGATAATCAGTAAGCACGGACAAGTGTCCCGGCAGCCTTTCGAGCTGTACATGATGTTCGTCGACATGCGGAACTTCCTCAACTTCGTACCGGAGAGCCGGAAAGCGGATGTCACCGCGGACTGCGACACCCTGACCGCCACGATCCAGGGCTTCAAGATCGGTGTCATGATCAAGGAGCGTCAGCCCTATTCCAGGATCAGCTTCATCGACAACGGCGCTCCCTTTCCCTTCTCGGGTTCCCTGCATTTCGATGCCGTGCCCGACCATTCCGGGAAGACGGACTTCCACATCGAGTTCCGCGCCGAACTCAACCTGATGATGAAGATGCTCCTCGGCAACAAGCTCCGGGAAGGTGCCGACAAGATCGTGGACGGACTCGTCGCGATGTCGGAAGGCCGGCTGCCGGAAGGCATGGATGCGGAGACGCTCCGCAAGATGCAGGAGGAACTGGACAAGCGGCGGTAGCATGCGGGGACTGGACGGCGCGGAGTGCAGGACCATGCTGGAACGCACGATCGGAGCGGAACATGCTGCGGTCGCGGGTCCGGCGTTCCGGGAACCCGCCACTGTCGCAGTCCGCCTGAACCCGTTCAAGATCGCCGTGCAGGGCAGCTGCGCTTCCGTTCCGGAGGCCCGCGACTTCGCACAGGCGCATTTCAGTCCGGACGTCGCGGAGATTCCCTGGAATCCCTACGGCTTCCTGCTGCCGGAACGGCCGGCCTTCACCCTCGACCCGCTCCTGCACGCCGGTTGCTACTACGTCCAGGACGCTTCGGCACAGTTCCCGGGCCTGCTGTTCCGGCAGCTGCTGCCGCGTTTTGCCGGCTTGGACCGGCCGGTCCGCGTGCTGGACCTTTGCGCCGCCCCGGGCGGCAAGACGACTGATCTGGCCGCCTCGCTGAGGATGCTTTTCGGAGACCGCTTCCTGCTGGTTTCCAACGATGTCATGCGCGGTCGGGCGGCGGTGCTCTCGGACAATGTGGCGGTCTGGGGGGATCCCGCCGTGACCGTGACCTGCGCGGATCCCAAAGCCTTCGCTGCCCTGGAAGGCTGTTTCGACATCGTCCTCACGGATCTGCCCTGCTCCGGGGAAGGCATGTTCCGCAAGGATCCCGTCGCCGCGGCCGAATGGTCCGAAGCGGTTGTGGCCCTCTGTGCGGCCCGGCAGCGGAGAATCCTTGCGGGCGTGTGGCCATCCCTTCGCGAAGGAGGCGTCCTGGTGTACGCCACCTGCACCTTCGAGCCGGCCGAAAACGACGAAAATGTCGCGTGGGCGGCCGCGCGGCTCGGGGCGGAACTGCTGCCCCCGCCCGCGTTCCCGGATTCGCCGGACCGGATCCTCCCGACCCGGACCGGATCCCTGCTGGTTCCCGGTTTCGTGCGCGGAGAAGGGCAGTTTGCCGCCGCCTTGGTCAAGACCGCCGCCTCGGGCGTCTGCCGGCATCCCGAGGATGCGCTGGCACGGCTCCGGCCGCTCCGTGCCGGGATGCCGCAGGAAGTGCGGAAGGGCGCGGACCGGATACCGACCGCCGACATGGCGCTCTGCTTCCGGTCGGAGCGGGGCCGTTGGCCGGAGGCCGCCCTGGACCGGGCGACCGCCCTGAAATTCCTGCACCGGGACAACCTCGTCCTGCCCGACGCCCCGCGCGGATTCGTGCTCGTGACCTACGAAGGCCATCCCCTGGGCTTCGTGAAAAACCTGGGCAACCGCTGCAACAACCTCCATCCGCTTTCCCGCCGGATCCGGATGGAAATCGATTGACAACACAATGAACATGAAACAATTCGCAATACTCCTGCTTGCCATCTGCATGGCGCTTCCGGGCTTCGGACAAACGAAGACCCCGCAACAAAACTACAAGGACCGCTACGAACTCCTCGTCTCGAAACTCGGAGCGGACGGGGTCGGAATCGAAACCCTGCTGAACCGCTGGGAGGCGGACTATCCGGACGACCTGGACATGCTGCTGGGCAAGTTCTCCTATTACCTCAAAAAGTCCCAAAGCACCGAGGTCAAGCGGCTGAACCAGGCGAAGTATCTGGGTGCCGAACCCGCCCTGAGCCTCAAGGATTCGCTCGGGAACAAGGTCAATTTCTTTCAGGTGACGAACTACGACGACGAACGCTTCGCCCGGGCGACGCAGGCGATCGACAAGGCGATCTCGCTGAACCAGCACCGGCTGGACCTGCGCTTCTACAAGATCTCCGCCCTGGTCGGCTATGAGAAGGAGAGTCCGGACATGGCGCTGTCGGCCCTGAAGGCCCTGATCGACTACCAAGGGAGCGCCCGTCCCAAGTGGGACTATCCGGGTGTGGAGGAAGACGTGGACAAAGTCTTCTCCGCCGCGATCCAGGAGTACTGCTTCACCTTCTTCAAGATCGCCTCGCCGGGATCCTTCAACGCCTTCAAGGAACTGTCCGAGAAAATGCTGGATTACGATCCGGGCAATGCGGCCTTCCGAACCAACCTCGGATCGTATCAGCTGGTCTGCATGAAGAACAGCAAGGCTGCGCTGAAAATCTACAACCAGGTGCTGAAGAAGCACCCGGACGACTACGCCGCCATCAAGAACTGCGTCCTGTTGGCGCGTTCCTCCAAGAATGTCAAACTGGAGAAGAAATACCTGCCCATGCTGATCCGGGTGACCCCGGACGAAACGGAGAAAGCTTCCGCGACGGCCCGCCTGCAATCGTTGTAGCGGAGGAGGTCAGGCGCTTTCGTGCAGCAGCCTGTGCAACCGGATCGTCCGGACGGCTTCGCCCACATCGTGGACGCGGAGGATGTCCGCCCCTCCTTCAAGGGCGATGAAGTCCGCGACCTGCGTGGCCGGCAGCGCCTCTTCCGGCGTGATGCCGAGGGGCTTCCAGAGCATGCTCTTGCGCGAGAGCCCCGCCAGGACCGGCCTGCCGAACCGTTTGAAGTCCGCAAGGTTCCGCAGGATCCGCCAGTTGTCTTCCACCGTTTTCCCGAACCCGAATCCCGGATCGAGGATCCAGTCCGCGATGCCGCAGTCCTCCGCTGTCCGCGAGAACCGTTCGAAGAAGCCGGCAGGGTCCCGGCTGCTGTCCATTGCGATGTACGGGAGCCCCAGGCGGGCGACCAGGCTCAGCAGTTCCGGCGTCCCGCCGGTGATGTCGTTGACGGTGAACGGGCCGGCGAGGTCGTAGGCCTTCTGCACGACTTCCGGCCAGTAGGTATCGATGGAGAAGGGCGTTCCGGAATATTCCTGCCGGAAAATCCGGAGGGCGGGTTCCAGCCGCCGCCATTCTTCCTCCGGTCCCACGGGAACGGATCCCGGGCGCGAGGAGCAGGGGCCCAGGTCGATGATGCCGGCTCCTTCCGCGAGGGCGCGGCCGACTTTTTCGCGGAAACGCTCCGGGTCTAGCAGACCGTCTTCACGGAGGGTGCGGCTTCCCGGAAAGAAGGAGTCGAATGTCAAGTTGACGATTGCCATGATTGTCATATTCGCAAAAGTACGAAAAAAAATAATATCTTTGCACGAACAATCTCGGCGCACCATGTTGGCAGTCTTGGAGGGCCTGGACGGATCCGGAAAATCCACCCAGGTCAGAAAATTGAAGGAATATCTCGAAGCAGCTTGTCCGGAACTTGAATATATTCATTTCCCGCGCTACGATTCCCCTGTCTACGGGGATCTGATCAGCCGCTTCCTGCGGGGGGACTTCGGTGCCAACGACCGAGTCCATCCGCAGCTGGTGGCTTTGCTTTTCGCGGAAGACCGCCACGGGGCGGCCCCGTTGCTGAAGCGGAAGCTGGAAGAGGGTGGAACGGTGCTGCTGGACCGATACGTCTATTCCAACATCGCCTACCAGTGCGCCAAACTTCAGGATGAAGCGGAGCGGGAAGCGCTCCGGAAGTGGATTCTGGACACGGAATTCGGGGTCTTCGGTCTTCCGGTTCCGGACCTGAACATCTTCCTGGATGTGCCGATCGGCTTCGTGGAACAGAAACTGGAAGCTCTCCGAAAGGGAGCTGACCGGACCTACCTGCATGGGGCACGGGACATCCATGAGGCGGACATCGATTTCCAGAAACGGGTGCGCGCCGTCTTTCTGCGCCAGGCTTCCCTGGATCCGAAATTCATCCGCATCGACTGCGCCGACCCCGACGGGAACATGCTTCCTCCGGATGCGATTGCCGCGAAGGTCCGGGCGGTGGTGGATGCCTCCCGCCAGCATTCGAAATAGAAGCGCCCAACCCACAATATGACAAAAGCAATGACAGCCATTCATCATAGAATCAGAAGAATCTGCGCCTGCCTGATCGGCATGGTATTCTTGTTCGCGGGCCTTTTCAAACTGCTCGATCCCGTCGGTGCGGGGCTGGTGGTGGAAGAATATTACAAGTTTCTCCACTTGGGCTTCCTGCTGCCGACCGCCAAGGTCGTCGCCGTGGGACTGGCCTTGATGGAGGCCCTGCTTGGCGCGATGCTCATCAGCGGCATCTGGCGCAAGGTCGCCGCGCTGATCGCCTCCGTACTGATCGTCGCGTTCACGGTCCTGACCTTTTTCCTCGCCGTTTTCAATCCGCCGATGGATTGCGGATGCTTCGGCGAGGTCCTGCATCTGAGCAATCTGGCCACCTTCCTGAAGAATCTGGTCCTGCTGGCCCTGGCGGCCTTCGCCTTCCTGCCGTTCCGGGATTTCGGCCGGAACAAGACCCGGAAATATGTGTCCTTCGCCCTGGCGGCCGCCGGAATCCTCTTCCTGACGGTCCGGTCCCTTTCGACGCTGCCGCTGGTTGACTACACCGCTTTCTCGCCAGGTGCGGAACTGTACGCATCCATCGACAATCCGGTGGATGTGAGCAACGCCTACGAATCCACCTTCGTGTACGAGCGGAACGGGCAGCAGGGGGTCTTCACCCTCGACCATCTGCCGGATTCGACCTGGACTTTCGTGCGGACGGAGACGGTGCCGAAACGCGAAGTGAAGAATCTTGAAGTTCCGATGCTTTCGTTCACCGATTCTACCGGTGCCTACCAGGATGAACTGGCGACGCAGGAAGATGTGCTGACGCTTTCGGTCTACGAGCCCGCCCGCATGCGGGGCGATGCCTGGACGAAACTGGCGGATGTGCTGGACCATGCGGCGGCGGCCGGCTTCAAGCCCTTGCTGCTCGTGGCCGGGACCCCGGCCGGAATGGACAGTCTCGCCGTGATCGTGCCCGAGGCGAAGGAGCGCCTGTCGAAGCGGATGTATTTCGCCGACCGGAAGATGCTCGTGACGTTGAACCGCTCCAACGGGGGCGCCACTTGGTTCAATGACGGCCAGCTGATCACCAAATATGCCTTCAGCCAGCTGCCTGCGGCGGATGAACTGCTGGCCATGTCCGGAGAGGACGCCAACGAAGTCCTGTTGAACGACAGTTCGCACGGAAGAATCCGCCTGGACGCCCTTCTGCTCTACGTATTTGCCATTCTCTGGCTGTTGTAAGGAATATTCCTACAGGGTCTGCTTGACCTCCGTGATGGTGAAGGCTTCGATGTTGTCGCCGACCTTCACGTCGTTGAAGTTCTCGATCCCGATGCCGCACTCCATGCCGGCGGAGACTTCCTTGACATCCTCCTTGCCACGCTTGAGCGAGGCGAGGCTGCCCGTGTAGACCACGATGCCGTCCCGGATCAGGCGGCACTGCGCCGATCTGGCGATCTTGCCGTCCCGCACCAGACAGCCGGCGATGGTGCCGACCTTGGAAATCTTGAAGGTCTGCTTGACTTCGGCAGTTCCGGTGATCTCCTCCTTCTTGATCGGCTCGAGCATGCCCTCGATACCGTCCTTGACATCGTTGATCGCATCGTAGATGACGGAGTAGAGCCGGATTTCGATGCCCTGGTCGTCCGCGGTCTTGCGTGCGTCGATGGAAGGACGGACCTGGAAGCCGATGATGACGGCATCCGAGGCCTCC
>CABTXO010000029.1 GCA_902488725.1 uncultured Bacteroidales bacterium | reverse complement strand
TGCGTCCCCCCCGGGCTCGTCGGCCCGTGCTGCGGGCCCCAAATGTCCCAGCGAAACGCCGTGGTCTGGCTCTGTCAAAAACTGCAAAAGCCGATCCTGAAACTCAAGCAGAAGGACTATCTCGAGAACGGCCTCTCGGAACTGCTGGAGCAGTCCGGCCCCTATGACAAGATCAACATCGACGTGTTCAACGACCTCCAGCACACCATCACGGGCTGGCCGGGCGGCAAACCGAACGCAGACGACAGCACCCGGCCGGTGAAGTCGGAACCCTTCCCCAAGACGGTCCTGATCTTCTCCCCGCATCCCGACGACGACGTCATCTCGATGGGCGGGACCTTCATCCGGCTGACCCACCAGGGACACAACGTCCACGTGGCCTACCAGACCTCCGGCGACCTCGCCGTGCACGACGACGTGGTCCTGCAGCATTTCGACTGCATCCGCGAACTCGGATGCGGGGACCACTTCGACGAGATCCAGCGGATCATCCAGTCCAAGAAGCCGGGCGAACCGGAGCCGGCGAAGCTGCTCGCCATCAAAGCGGCGATCCGCCGCAGCGAAGCGCGGGCGGCGGACAGGAGCTTCGGACTGCCCATGGACCATGTCCACTTCCTCAACCTGCCTTTCTACGAGTCGGGCGGGGTGAAGAAGAAGCCCCGTACGCAGGTGGATGTGGACCTCATCAAGGAACTGATCGTCCGGATCCATCCGGACCAGATCTACATGGCCGGCGACCTGGCGGACCCGCACGGGACGCACCGGGTCTGCACCGAAGCCGCACTCGAAGCCATCGGGCAACTCGAAGCGGAAGGCCGGGACTGGCTGAAGGAGTCCACCATCTGGCTCTACCGCGGGGCCTGGATGGAGTGGGAACTCGGCCGCGTGGACATGGCCGTTCCGCTCAGCCCCGACGAACTGATCGAGAAGCGGCACGCCATCTTCCGCCACCTCTCGCAGAAGGACATCGTGCCCTTCCCGGGGGACGACCCGCGCGAGTTCTGGCAGCGCGCCGAAGACCGCACCCAGGAAACCGCCCGCCAGTACGACGAACTCGGCATGGCGGAGTACCAGGCCATCGAAGTATTCGTGAAACTACGTTAGCATATTCAATAAACTTATCATGAAAGTCATCATCAGAAATTCGATGCGGGAAGGCGGCGTCTGGGCTGCGCACCGCATCGCAGAAGCCATCCGGGCGAAAGCCGCCCGCACCGACAAACCCTTCGTGCTGGGCCTCCCCACCGGATCGACCCCCATCGAAACCTACAAGGAACTCGTCCGGATGAACCGGGCCGGCGAAATCAGCTTCCGGAACGTCGTCACCTTCAACATGGATGAATATGTCGGACTCCCGGAGGACCATCCGGAGAGCTACCACAGCTTCATGCGCCGGAACCTGTTCGACCACGTCGACATCCCGGCGGAAAACGTGCACATCCTCAACGGCAACGCGCCGGACCTGCAGCAGGAATGCGAAGCCTACGAGCGGGCCATCGTCGCGGCCGGCGGCATCGACCTCTTCCTCGGCGGTGTCGGGGAAGACGGCCACATCGCCTTCAACGAACCCTTCTCGTCGCTGGAGTCCCGGACCCGCGTCGTGACCCTGACCGAGGACACCATTCTGGTGAACTCACGCTTTTTCGGCGGCGACATCAACCTCGTCCCGAAGCAGGCCCTGTCCGTGGGTGTCGCCACCATCTGCAGCGCGAAGGAAGTGGTGATCCTCGCTTTCGGCGCCAAGAAGGCCTGCGCCGTGAAGGATGCCGTGGAAGGCCCGGTGAGCCACTATGTGACCCTCTCCGCCCTCCAGCTGCACCCGGACGGCGTCCTCGTGCTGGACGAACCGGCCACCGGCGAGCTCAAGGTCAATTCCTACCGCTATTTCAAAGCGGTGGAGGCCGTCGAAAAATAGCCGCAAAGGAGGCCGGCCAGGAAGTGTTTTTTGGGTCAGCCCCCTCGTTGTTGAAACTTTCCGGACAAGGGTGGCGTAACCGGTGCCGCCCTTGTGCATTTGTATTTTTTCGAAAAATACGCTACATTGCACTTCAGAAACGAACTTAACATATTCAGAAATGGACGGCAGCAACAAAGTCTACATTTTTGACACGACGCTCCGGGACGGTGAACAAGTCCCCGGATGCCAGTTGAACACAGTCGAAAAGATTCAGCTCGCCAAGTCGCTCGAAGGACTGGGCGTGGACGTCATCGAGGCCGGCTTCCCCGTTTCCAGCCCCGGTGACTTCAATTCAGTCCGGGAAATTTCGAAAGCCGTCACCTGGCCCGTCATCTGCGCCCTGACCCGGGCCGTGGAGAAGGACATCGACGTGGCGGCCGACGCCTTGAAATACGCAAAACGGAAGCGGATCCACACCGGCATCGGCACCTCGGACTACCACATCCGCTACAAATTCAACTCCACGCCGGAAGAAATTCTGGAGCGCGCGGTGCGCGCGGTCAAGTACGCGAAGCAGTACGTCGAGGACGTGGAATTCTACGCCGAAGACGCCGGCCGGACCGACAACGCCTTCCTGGCGCTGGTCGTGGAAGCCGTCATCCGCGCCGGCGCGACCGTCGTGAACATCCCCGACACCACCGGCTACTGTCTGCCCGAGGAATACGGTGCCAAGATCCAATACCTCCGGGACCATGTGGACGGCATCGACAAGGCCATCCTCTCCACCCACTGCCACAACGATCTCGGCATGGCCACGGCCAACACGATGGCCGGCATCCTCCATGGTGCCCGGCAGGTCGAAGTGACCGTCAACGGTGTCGGCGAGCGGGCCGGGAACACCGCCCTGGAAGAAGTGGTCATGATCCTGAAGGCCCATGCGAAACTGGGCTACGAGACCGGCATCAACACCACGAAGATCTACCAGCTCAGCCGGGACGTGTCCAGTCTGCTGAACATGCCCGTCCAGCCCAACAAGGCCATCGTGGGCCGGAACGCCTTCGCCCATTCCTCCGGCATCCACCAGGACGGCGTGCTGAAGAACGCGCTCACCTACGAGATCCTCGACCCCAAGGACATCGGACTGGACGAAAATTCCATCGTGCTCACCGCCCGCAGCGGCCGCGCCGCACTGAAACACCGGCTGGAAGTCCTGGGCATCAAACTTGCCCCCGAAAAACTCGACCAGACCTACGGCGAATTCCTGAAACTGGCCGACAAGAAGAAAGAACTGAATGACGACGACATCATGATGCTCGCCGGCGCCGAACGGGCGGAAAGCCACCACGTCAAGCTGGACTACCTCCAGGCGACGAGCGGCCTCGGACTCCATCCGATCGCCAGCATCGGCCTGGACATCGCCGGCGAAAAGTTCGAAGCGGCGGCCACCGGCAACGGCCCCGTGGATGCGGCCATCAACGCCCTCCGGCAGATCATCAGGCGGGACATGGTGATCAAGGAATTCACCATCCAGAACATTACCCGCGGCTCCAACGACGCATGCAAAGTGCACATGCAGGTCGAGCACGACGGACACGAGTACTACGGCTTCGCCGCCAACACCGACATCGTCACCGCCTCCGTGGAGTGCTTCATCGACTGCATCAACAAATTCGCACACAAATAAGTTCAGCCCCATGAACACCTTGTTCGACAAAATCTGGGACAGCCACGTGGTCACCACGATCGAAGACGGTCCGCAGCAACTCTACATAGACCGGCTCTACTGCCACGAAGTCACCTCCCCGCAAGCCTTCGAGGGGCTTCGCGCACGCGGCATCCGCTGCTTCCGGCCGGAGAAGATCATCTGCATGCCGGACCACAACACCCCCACCCACGACCAGGACAAACCGATCGAAAACGAAATCTCCCGCCGTCAGGTCGAAACCCTCGAGCAGAACGCGCACGAATTCGGGCTGACCTGTTACGGCATGATGGATCCGGACAACGGCATCATCCATGTGGTCGGGCCGGAAAAGAGCCTCTCCCTGCCCGGCATGACCATTGTCTGCGGCGATTCCCACACCTCGACGCACGGGGCGATGGGGGCGGTCGCCTTCGGCATCGGCACCAGCGAAGTCGAGATGGCCCTGGCCAGCCAGTGCATTCTGCAGCAGAAACCCAAGTCGATGCGCATCAGCATCGAAGGATCGTTGGGGAAAGGTGTCACGGCCAAAGACGTGGCCCTCTACCTGATCCAGCAGCTCACCACCTCCGGTGCCACGGGCTATTTCATTGAATATGCCGGGAGCGTGGTCCGGTCCCTTTCGATGGAAGGCCGGCTGACCCTCTGCAACCTTTCGATCGAGATGGGTGCGCGCGGCGGCTTCATCGCCCCCGACGAGACCACTTTCGCCTATCTGAAAGGTCGGGAATATGCCCCCTCGGGTGCGGACTGGGATCGGGCTGTGGCCTATTGGAAGACACTCCGGAGCGGAGAAGACGCCGTCTTCGACCGGGAAATCACCTTCGACGGAAGCCGCATCGAGCCGATGATCACCTACGGGACCAATCCGGGGATGGGAACGGGCGTGACCGGGCATATTCCTGCAGACTGCGATCCCGCCGCCCTCGACTACATGGGATTCCGGGCCGGAGAACCGCTCCTCGGCAAACCGGTCGACTATGTGTTCCTCGGTGCCTGCACGAACGGTCGCATCGAGGACTTCCGCGCCTTCGCTTCCCTGGTGCCCGGCCGGCGCAAGGCCGCTTCCGTCACCGCCTGGCTGGTGCCGGGCTCCTGGGCGGTGGCCCGCCAGATCCGGACGGAAGGCCTGGACCGGATCCTCGCCGAAGCCGGTTTTGAAATCCGTCAGCCGGGCTGCTCCGCCTGCCTGGCCATGAACGACGACAAGATCCCCGCCGGGAAATACGCCGTCTCGACGAGCAACCGGAACTTCCGGGGCCGCCAGGGCCCCGGCTCCCGCCCCCTGCTCGCCAGTCCCCTCACCGCCGCCGCTGCCGCCGTCACCGGTGTCATCACCGATCCCAGAGAATTATTATGAAACAGAAATTCGACATCATCGAAAGCACCTGCGTCCCGCTGCCGCAGGAAAATGTGGACACGGACCAGATCATTCCCGCCCGCTTTCTGAAAGCCACCTCCCGGGACGAGCAGTTCTTCGGGGACAACCTCTTCCGCGACTGGCGGTACCGGCCTGACGGAAGCCTCAACCCCGATTTCGTCCTCAACGATCCGGCCTATTCCGGAGAAATCCTGGTGGCCGGCAAGAACTTCGGCAGCGGCTCCAGCCGTGAACACGCCGCCTGGGCGATCGCCGGCTACGGCTTCCGGGTGGTGATTTCCAGCTTTTTCGCCGACATCCACAAGAACAACGAACTGAACAACTTCGTGCTCCCGGTGACCGTGTCGGAAGACTTCCTCGCGGAACTCTTCGCCACCATCGCCCGGAATCCCCGCACAAAGGTCCGGGTGGATGTGCCGAACCAGACTGTCACCAATCTGGCCACCGGCAGCAGCGAACGATTCGAACTGAATGGCTACAAGAAGTACTGTCTGCTGAATGCCCTGGACGACATCGACTACCTGCTGCAGAACCGGGATGCCATCGTCGCCTACGAGGCACGCCGCGCCGATGCCTGACCCGGAAGCCGCCCGATTTTCAGCGTTGAATATAAATCACTGAAATAGAGCGATATACAGCTTTCAAGAGGTAAGAAATCGATCCTATTGAATTTAATAAAATACTGTTGTACAATGAGTTGTACAAAGCATCAAAATCACCTGCGATGAACATCAAGATCGCCTTGGTGCCGGGAGACGGCATCGGACCGGAAGTGGTCAGCCAGGCCGTCAAGGCCGTGGATGCCGTGTGTAAAAAATTCGGACACACGGCACACTACACAAAAGCGCTGGTAGGAGCCTGCGCGATCGATGCCTGCGGAGATCCCTATCCCGAAGCATCCCACCAGATCTGCCTGGCCAGCGACGCCGTGCTCTTCGGCGCAGTCGGAGACCCGAAGTACGACAACAATCCCACTGCGAAGGTCCGCCCGGAACAGGGCCTCCTCGCGATCCGCAAACGGCTCGGACTCTACGCCAACATCCGCCCGGTCGAGACCTTCAAAGCCCTGGCGGACAAGTCTCCGCTGAAGACCGAACTGGTGGACGGAGCGGACTTCGTGTGCATCCGGGAACTGACCGGGGGCATGTATTTCGGCGAGAAAGGGCGCCGGGACAACGGAGACACGGCCTTCGACACCAACATCTACAGCCGCCCCGAGGTCGAGCGGATCCTGAAGCTCGCCTTCGAATTCGCCGGAAGGCGCCGCAAGCATCTGACCGTCGTCGACAAGGCCAACGTGCTGGAGACCTCCCGCCTCTGGCGGCAGATCGCCCGGGAGCTGGCCCCTTCCTACCCGGACATCCAAGTGGACTACATGTTCGTGGACAACGCCGCGATGCAACTCGTCCGCTGCCCGAAATTCTTCGACGTGCTCGTGACCGAGAACACCTTCGGCGACATCCTGACCGACGAAGCCAGCTGCATCTCGGGATCGATGGGCCTGCTCGCCTCCGCTTCCGTCGGCACCCACACCAGCCTCTTCGAGCCCATTCACGGTTCCTATCCGCAAGCGGCCGGGAAGAACCTCGCCAATCCCGTCGCAGCCATTCTCAGCGCCGCGATGATGTTTGAATATGGTTTCGGGCTGGCGGATGAGGGCAAGGCGATCCGCACGGCCGTGAACGACTCCATCTCCCGCGGCATCGTCACCGAAGACCTCGCCGACGGGGGAAAGGCCTGCACCACCACAGAAGTCGGCGACTGGATCGCCGGACGAATCAATTAAGGAGGATCATCCATGAAAAAAACACTGCTTTTAGTCTTGACGCTCATCCTCTGCTGCCCGATCGGTGCGCAGGGCGTCGAAGAACGGTGCGAACGGCACACGATGAAGTTCCGGGGACTGGAACGGGAATACTGGCTCTACCGCCCTGCGGACCTGCCGGCGGGCGCTCCGCTGGTGCTGGTCCTGCACGGCTACGGCGGCTCGGCCCTGAAGGGCAAGACCGCAATGATGGACGTCGCGGATGCCAACGGCTTCGCGGTCTGCTACCCGCAGGGGGTGAAGGATCCCAAGGGCAAGACTGGCTGGAACGTCGGCTATCCGTCCCAGGAGGGCATGAAGACCGACGACGTCGCTTTTGTCTGCGCCCTTGCGCGCAGGCTGCAACGGGACTATTCCTTCAGCAAGTCCGACACCTTCCTGTCGGGCATGTCCAACGGCGGGGAGATGTGCTACCTCACGGCGATGCGGCGGCCGCGGGCCTTCAAGGCCTACGCTTCCATCGCCGGACTCACCCTGCGGTGGATGACGGAGGCATATTCCTACAAGCATCCCGTGGCTTTCATGGAGGTGCACGGCACGGAGGACCGCACGTCCGAATGGCTGGGCGACCCCGCGAACAAGGGCGGCTGGGGCGCATACCTGCCCGTCCCCGTGGCCGTGGGGCGGATTGTCTCCCTGAACGGCTGCACCGAAGAGACCGTGACCGAACTCCCCCGACGCGAAGGCCGCAACCCCGTGACCCTGTATCAGTTCCGGGGTGGTGCTCCCGCCATGAAGGGCGGTCTTCCGACCCAAGTCTGGCTCTACGAAGTCCGCGGCGGCAACCACTCCTGGTCCGACAAGGACATGGACACCTGCGCCGAAATCTGGCGCTTCTTCAGCCAGTACCTCGACCGAAGCGGGAACTAGAGATAGTCCTGAAATTCTTTCCTGAACACCGAGAGCGCGCGCTGCACCTCGGTGTTCACGCGTCTTTCGGAGATGCCGAACTCCGCCGCGATCTCCCGGTGCGTCATGCCTCCGATCCGGCTGGCCATGAACACCTTGAAGGCCAGAGCAGGCAGAGCATTCCGGCAAGCCTCCATCCGGCCGCTCAGATCCACCTGCAGGGCTGCGTCCTCCGAAACCTTCCCGGAGAGGATGGCGATGGACTCGTCCAGCAGAGCCGCATTCCGGATCTGCCCTTCGATTTCGCCCCGTCGCCGGGTCTGCCGCAGCAGATCCAGGCACTTGTTCATCACGACCTTGGAGAAATAGCCCGGAAGGTTCCGGTCGTCAATCCGCTCCTGGTTCTCCAGCACATAGAGCAGACTTTCCTGTACCAGATCCTCCGCCGTGCCGCGGTCCCGCACGAAGGACAGCGCAAGCAGCACGAAGCGCTCCCGCTCCTTGTACAGCGACACCAGCGAAGCGCTGGAAATATGGGATTCTCCTTCATGCATGCCGTTTTTCACGCAATCAAAAATACGCCGTTTCGGGCAGGAATACAAATTATTCAAAATTTTCGTGTCAGACTCCCCCGCCCGGACGCTTAATAGATGTAGCGCATTGGAAAGAACGCCGTGCGCTGCCGCAAACCACATCGACCATGACCCTGAACGAACATCCCGACAGAATCTCGGAAGAACTGCTGTTCAAATATTTCCGGAGCGGCACCACCCCGGAGGAAGAAACCATGCTGAACGGCTGGCTGGAACAGGACCCCGCCCACCGGAAGCGCTTCCGCAGGATGTATGACCTGTACGAAGCGCTGGTGCTGCACGGCATCCTGCCGGAGACGGCGCGCGTGCGGCCCTCCGTCAACAACCGGCGGAAACGGATTCTCCGCATCGCCGCCCTGGCCGCCGCCAACGCTGCGGCCGCCGTCGCAATCGTCTTCGGAGCGGGGCGGATTGTCCGCAATTCCGTCCAGGACCAGCTCTCCCGCACGATGGCGGAAGTCCGGGTCCCGGCCGGACAGCAGATGGACTTCATCCTGCCGGACAGCACCTGCGTGAAACTGAATTCCGGCTCCAGCCTGCGCTACCCGATGGCCTTCTCGCGGAAAAACCGTTCCGTCAGCCTGACGGGCGAGGCCTATTTCGCCGTGACGCACAATCCGGACAAACCCTTCATCGTCAAGACCTTCGCCTCCGACATCGAAGTCCTGGGCACCGAATTCAACGTGGATGCGGACCCGGCCGCAGGCATCTTCTCCGTCGCCCTGGTCAAGGGGTCGGTCAAGGTCGGGAACGGGATGGAAGAACTGCTGATGAAGCCCGACGAGACCGTGAATCTCGTAGGGGGGCACCTGCAGAAAGCCGCGCAGGACGTACGGAAGCATATTCTCTGGACGCAGGGCATCATCGACATCGGCGGACAGAGCTTCGACGAATTGATGCGGAAGTTCGAGAAAGCCTTCGGCGTCCGCATCATCATTGAACGTACCGATGTCCCCGAACTGAACTGCACCGGCGGCGAGATCCGCATCAACGACGGGGTCGACTACGCGCTCCGCGTCCTGCAGCACCTGGCCGACTTCCGCTACGAGCGGGAGGGCGACACCCTCTGCATCCGCTAAAAAAACCTGCGGGCACCGTGAATGCCCGCAGGCCGCAGCAACAAGCCCATGACTGGAAAATCATTGAAACTCATTACTAACCATTTTACAAATGTATGAATAAAATCCCGAGTATGCTGCAGACCTTCTGCAGTCTTCTTTGTATTTTGCTCGCATTGTCCGCTTCCGCTCCGGATGCCGAGGCCCGGCCGCAGGAACAACGAACGCGGATTACGATGCACCTGGAGGACGCCCCGCTCGTGCAGGCGTTGGAAAGCATCAAGCAGCAGACACGTTATCTCTTTGCAAATCAGGGTGTAGACCTCTCCAGGAAGGTCAGCGTTTCCGTCCGGAATGAAACGGTGGAAAATGTGTGCAAGGCCCTGTTCACGCCCTTGGGCATCCATTACTCCATCGAGGGCTTCCACATCTACCTGTCCAACCGGCCGAAAGCCGACATCCGCAGAATCTCGGGCACGATCCGGGACCGGGCCGGCCAACCCGTTCCGGGAGCCGTGATCCTGGAGCAGGGAACGAAAAACGGCACCCAGACCGACCTGGACGGCCGATTTTCACTGGAAGTCGCCGACACCCGGAGCGTACTCGACATCAACTGCCTGGGCTATGAACCCCAGCAGGTCTCCGTCGGGGACCGCACCTCCTTCGAGGTCGTGCTGACGGAAAGTTCCATCGCCCTGGAAGGAACGGTCGTCACCGCCCTCGGCATCCGCCGCGAGCAGAAGGCCCTGAGCTACAACGTCCAGCAGGTCAAGGCCGACAAGCTCGTGACCGTCAAGGACGCCAACTTCATCAACGCCCTTGCGGGCAAGGCCGCCGGCGTGACCATCAACGCCAGTTCCGCCGGCACGGGCGGCGCCAGCAAGGTCATCATGCGCGGCTCCAAGTCCATCCAGCAGTCCAGCAACGCCCTCTACGTCATCGACGGCATCCCGATGTACAACTTCGGGGGCGGCGGGGACACGGAGTTCGGCTCCCGGGGCTACACGGAAGGCATCGCCGACCTGAACCCGGACGACATCGAAAGCATCTCGGCCCTGAACGGAGCCGCGGCGGCGGCCCTCTACGGCAGCAACGCCGCCAACGGCGCCATCCTCATCACCACCAAGCGCGGCGCGACCGGCAAGGCCCAGATCACCTTCTCCAGCAACACCGAATGGACCCGTCCCTTCGTGCTGCCCCGTTTTCAGAATGAATACGGCACCGGCAGCCGCGGCAATGCGGACGGTTCGACCATCCTGAGCTGGGGCCCGAAGCTCCCCGAGGCCGCCCGCACCGGCTACACCCCGGACGACTTCTTCGAGACCGGGAACATATTCACGAACTCCTTCACCCTTTCGACCGGCACCGAACGCAACCAGACCTTCTTTTCGGCCGCTGCCGTCAACTCGGACGGCTTCGTCCCGAACAACCGGTACAACCGCTGCAACTTCACCTTCCGCAACAC
>CABTXO010000028.1 GCA_902488725.1 uncultured Bacteroidales bacterium | reverse complement strand
CGGGGGGGGGACCGCCCAAAAAACTGGGCTCCAGCGGCCTGCTCGTCTGGCCTCTGACGGTCCGGATCTCCGGTGCGACGGGCTTCGCCTGGAAATTCTTCTGGACCGGCCGCGAGAACCTGGTGCCGCAGCCGGTTCCGCAGGAACTCGACTACGACATGTGGCTCGGCCCGGCTCCCTACAAGCCGTACAATCCACACCGCGTGCATGCCACCTTCCGAGGCTACTGGGACTACGAATCCGGCGGACTCGGCGACATGGGGCAGCACTACATCGACCCGGTGCAGTATATTCTCGGAAAGGATGACACCTTCCCGGTGAAAGTCGAGGTGGATGCCCCGCAGCAGCATCCGGATGCCGTCGGGATCTGGCGGAGCATCACCTACACCTACGCGGACGGCTGCAAGATCATCCTCGAAGGCGAAGGTTTCGAAAGCACGGGGAAGGTCCCCTACATCGAGGGCCCGAACGGCAAGGTCTACAAAGGTTTCGAATGCACCATCCCGAACGTGATGGATGTCATCAACGAGCTTCCGGATCCGGAACCGCGCCACACCGACTTCCTGGACTGCGTGAAGACGCGCCAGAAATTCGCGCTGGAGGAAACGATCGGCCACCACAGCTGCACGATCGTGAACCTCGGCTCCTGCGCCCTCCGTCTGGGCAGAACCCTTGCATTCGACCCGGAGAAGCAGCTCTTCATCGGCGACGAGGAGGCCAACCGTCTCATCAACCAGCCGATGCGCGCCCCTTGGGGTTCCATGATCCTGTAAATGAACTTTCAAAAGCAAATACAATGAAAAAAATAACAGCTCTCCTTCTTTTCCTCTCGCTCGCCGTCGGTCTTGCGGCCCAGGATGCGCGCCAGAGAACGGTCGAAACCCTCGTGGCGGACGTGCTCGCCGCGATGCCCGCCCAGAACAGCAGCGTTTTCAACACCCAGATCGCAGACTTGGCGAAGGCCGCTCCTGCTTCCGTCGTGGAACTGGCCGGCATGCTGAAGCCTGCCGCCGCCGGTGTGAAGAACAACCTCGTTGAATATGCCCTCAGCGGCCTGGTGAACTATGCCGCTGTCAATCCCGCCGTGCTGGAGAATGTGAGCCGGGGATTTGAAAAGGCGATCGGCGCTGCCGCTTCCACGGAGGTGAAAGCCTTCCTGCTGAACCAGTTCCGTTCCATCGCCACCGGCAAGGCCGCCGGCTTGTTCGCGGACAACCTTTCCGATCCGACCCTCGCCCCCGTCGCGATGGGGGCGCTCGTCGACATTCCCGGAACCGAGGACCTGCTGCTCGGCCTGATCAAGGACGGCAAGGTCGACAAGAGCCTGCTGGCTTCCGCTGCGGCGGAAAAAGGCCTGAAGGCGGCCGAACCGATCCTCCTGCAGTGGGCGGGCGATGCGGCCGGCGCCGAGCGCAGCGCGATCGCTGCCGCCCTGGCGAGCGTCGGATCCGAAGCCTCCCTCGGTTTCCTCTCCGGCAGCTCCCTCGCCGACTATGCCTCCCTTGCCGCCCGCCTGGCAAAGGCCGGCAACAAATCCAAGGCGGTTGCGAAGGCTGCCCGGACGCTGCTGAAAAGCGATGTGTCCGCCTACAGGAGCGCCGGTGCGGAAGCGCTGATGCACTACAATCCGGCGAAGGCGGTCAAACTGCTGTCTTCCGCACTCAAGAGCCCGGACGGCCAGTACCGGGGTGCCGTGCTTGACGATGCAACCGATGTGCTGGGTGTCGACAATCTCGTCCCGCTGCTGATGAAGCGCTTCAAGGGACTGGGCGACGGCGCCAAGCTGGATGTCCTCAACTGGTTCGGCAACAACAAGGTAAAGGCTGCCACCGATCTGCTGATCGGCATGTTCGGAGCGGGCGGCGATCTCTCGAAGGCCGCCATCGCGGCTGCCGGCAAGATCGGCGGAAAGCAGGTCGGGAAGGCCCTCATCGGCCAGCTGGCCGGTGACAACCCCGCCAATTCCGCAGCCGCTCTCGATGCTCTCAAGGCTTTTGACGGTGACCTGCAGGACGACCTCGTCGCTGCGATTGCCGGTGCGGATGCCCAGAAGGCACTTCCGCTTCTCTCCCTGGCTTCCGCAAAACGGATGTCCAAAGCCGCGCCGCTTGCACTGAATATGCTTGCGTCCGGGAATTCCGCCGTGGTGCCGTATCTGTCCGGCCTCGTCGGTCCCGGAGATGCCGGGAAGGTGGCCGGGATGGTCGACGCACTGAAGAGCGGGAGTGCTGAACTCGGACCGCTCGTGTCCGTGTTCGACGCTGCGCTGCACACGCTGGCACCGGATCAGCGCTATGATGCGATCAACGGTGTCCTTTCGAAGGCGGTAAACAAAGCCTATTTTTATCCGTCGCTCGGCAGAACCGGCACCGACAAGGCTGTGGAAGACCTTTCCAAGGTCTATTCCGCCGGGAATGGCGGTGATGCCGCGCTCAGCGGTCTGTTGCTGGCCGACAACTACAAGGCGGCCCCCGTTCTCCTGGAGATCGCGAAAAATGCGGGCCCTGCCGTTGCGGACCGCATCCTCCCCCGGTACGCCGACCTCGTCAGCCGGCTGGAACCCAATGCCGGGAAACAGCGCGCCCTCTTCGCCGAGGCACTTGGCCTGACCGGGAACGACAAGATCAAGAACACCATCCTGAACGCCGTGGGCAAGGTCGCGACGATGAAATCCTTCCTGCTGGCCGGCAAGTATCTCGACAACAAGGCGACCGCCTACACAGCCGCCAACGCCGTGAAGGCCATCGCTTCCAAGACCAAGGAAGAAATCAACTATTCCGACTTCAAGGCCATCCTGGAAAAGGCGCAGGACGCTTTTGCCCGGAAGGGACGTGCGGACGACAGGTACGCCGTCGACGAAATTGCGAAGATGTTGAACGAGGCAAAGCCCTCTCCGATTTCCAAGCTGACCCCCGAAGAGGAAAAGCAAGGATTCGAAATGCTGTTTGACGGTACCAGTCTGGACAAATGGCAGGGGAACAAGGAGGGCTACACGCCGGTCAACGGTGCCATGTTCGTGTCCGCGGATTACGGTTCCACCGGCAACCTCTACACGCTGAAGGAGTACCGGAACTTTGTGTACCGGTTTGAATTCTGCTTCCTCCGCGAAGGCATCAACAACGGCGTGGGCGTGCGGACTCCGATGGGCGTCGATGCCGCCTACCACGGCATGTGCGAGGTGCAGATCCTCGATCACGACGCACCGATGTACGCCAACCTGCACGAGTATCAGGTGCATGGATCCGTCTACGGCGTGATTCCGGCCAAGCGGATTGTCCACAAGCCGCTGGGCGAGTGGTCGACTGAAGAAATCCGCGTGGAAGGGGACCACATCAAAGTGACCGTGAACGGTGAAGTCATCGTGGACGGGAATGTGCGCCAGGCCTGCAAGGGGCACAACGTGGCTCCGGACGGAAGCAGCATCAACCCCTACACGGTCGACCGCAAGAACCACCCCGGCATGTTCAACCGGAAGGGCTACATTTCCTTCTGTGGACACGGATCCGGCCTGAAGATCCGCAATGTCCGGATTCTGGACCTCGGAGACAAGAAATAAGCCGTGCTGCAGAACGACCGCCCTGTCCGCCTGGTCCCCATCGGACTGGGCAACAGGACCCGGAAATACCTGAAATACGTGGAGACTCACCCCGAAGCGGGGCGAGTCTCTGCGATTGTCGAACCGAACGAAGTGCGGCGGAACCAGGCCCGGGAGCGCTATGGCTTGGGGGCGGAGGACTGCTTTTCCTCCGTGCAGGATTTTTTTGCGGAGCAGCGGGACATCGATGCCGTGATCGTCGGCACCCCCGACGCAACCCATCATGACATCGCCCTGCGGGCCATCGACCGCGGCTACCACATCCTGCTGGAAAAACCGGTGGCGGAAACTGCGCAAGGCTGCATTGAAATCAACGAAGCGGCAGCCCGGAAAGGGGTGATCGTGTGTGTCTGCTATGTGCTGCGCTACCATCCTTTCTACACCAAGTTCAAGGAAATCCTCGATCGGAAGGATCTCGGTCCGATCATTTCCGTCAGCCACATCGAGAATGTCGGGCTGGACCGGATGACACACTCCTACGTGCGGGGCAACTGGTCCCGCAGCGACCGTTCCTCACCGATGTTCCTGTCGAAATGCTGTCACGATGTCGACATCCTGCTGTGGCTTACCGGCAAGAAGGCGGTGAAAGTGTCTTCGTTCGGTGCGCTGAACTGGTTCCGGCGGGAAAACGCCCCGGAGGGCAGCACGGAACGTTGCATCGACTGCGCCGTGGAGGGGGATTGCCCCTTCTCGGCGGTTGACCTGTACGACAGGCGCCGCGACTGGATCGGCAACTTCATCATTCCGGAAGGCGGAACCCTCGACGATGCCATCGCCAGGGAACTTCGTGCGGGGCCGCTGGGCCGCTGCGTGTACCGTTGCGACAACAACGTGGTGGACCATCAGGTCGTCGCGCTGGAGATGTCCGACAAAACGAACATCGCGATTTCGATGGATGTCTTCACTCGCAAGGACCTGCGGATGACCAAGATCGAATGTGCCTTCGGCGAAATCCAGGCGGACGAGCGGACCTTGACCGTGTCCCACTTCCGCCGGGGCAAGCAGGAAATCTTCAATTTTACGGAAATATTCAATCGTCCACTGCACGGAAACGCGGATCTGAACATCGTGGAGGATTTCCTCCATGCGATCCGGGATCCGGAACACCACAAGGTGCGCTGCCCGCTCGACGAAGCCGTCGAGAGCCATCTGATCTGCTTCAAGGCGGAGGAATCCCGTCTCCGGGGCCGGATTCTGGACCTGTAGTCAGCCGCGGCCGGATCAGGCGAATTCAAGGAGCCGCCCGTTGTCGATCGCAGTCAAGTGATTGCGCTCGATGACATCCCGGGCCCGGTCGGCATCGTTGGTCCGGAAGACGAGCAGGCAGCGTTCCCGGACGATGAAACTGTAGAGGTAGGAGATCCCGATCCCTTCGTCTGAAATCGTGGAGATGGCTTTGGCTGCTCCCCCCGGCCGGTTCTCGACTTCCAGGGCGAAGACTTCCGAGCGGGTCACGGCCACATTGGCGGCCTTCAGCACCTCGTAGGCTCTTTCCGGTTCCCCGCAGATGATGCGGCAGATCCCGTATTCAACCGTGTCGGCGATGGTGATGGCAATCAGCTGGATGGAGGCCAGCTTGAGGGTGTCGAGCATGTCCATGAGGGTGCCGGCCTTGTTTTCCAGGAAAACCGATAGTTGTGTGATTGTCATGGTTCTGTGGATGATTGGTATTGTTTACGGTGGTCGAGTACATGCTGCTCCTTGCCGAGGCTCCGGTCGAGGGTGCCGGGAACCTTCAGCTGCACCTTTGCACTGATGGAGAGGACGCTCTTGAGTTTTTCTGCGAGACGCTTCTCCAGTCCCTGGAACGTCGCAATGGTGTCGAAATTCTCGTCGAAATAGTCCTGACGCAACTCCACCTGCACCTGCAGGGTGTCCAGGTTGTTGACGCGGTCCACGACGAGGAGGTACCGGGGTGCGAATTCCCGCATGCCGAGCACGACGCTTTCCACCTGGGAGGGGAAGACGTTGATCCCGCGGATGATGAGCATGTCGTCCGTGCGTCCCAGGATGGGTCCCATCCGGCGGGAGGACCTGCCGCAGGAACAGATTCCGGGGACCAGGGAAGTAAGATCCCGGGTGCGGTAGCGCAGGACCGGCATGCCTTCTTTCGTGAGGGTGGTCAGGACGAGTTCCCCGACCGATCCTTCCGGAAGCGGTTCCATCGTCTCCGGATCGATGATCTCCGGATAGAAATGATCCTCGTTGATGTGGGAGCCCTGCTGGCTCGGACATTCGTAGCTTACGCACGGCCCCATGATTTCACTGAGCCCGTACAGGTTGTAGGCCTTCAGCCCCAGCCTGCTTTCGATCTCCCGGCGCATGTCTTCCGTCCAGGGCTCCGCGCCGAAGGCTCCGATGCGCAGTTTGATCTGATCCCGGGTGATGCCGATCCGGTCCATCGTCTCGGCCAGGTACAGGGCATAACTCGGGGTGCAGGCGATGCCGGTGATCCCGAGGTCCCGGATGAGGCGCAGATGCTTTTCCGTGTTGCCGGTCGAGGCAGGTACCACCGCCGCTCCGATGTTTTCCACCCCGTAGTGGGCGCCGAGTCCCCCGGTGAACAAGCCGTAGCCGTAGGCCACGGAGAAGGTGTCGTCCCGGGTCACGCCATAGGCGGTCAGGCAGCGCGACATGCATTCGCTCCAGACGCCGATGTCCTTCCGGGTGTAGCCGACGATGGTCGGGTTTCCGGTCGTGCCGGAAGAGGCGTGGATCCGTACGATTTCGCTTTGCGGGGCGGCTTGCAGCCCGAAGGGGTAGTTGTCGCGGAGATCCTGCTTGGTGGTGAAGGGCAGGCGGGGAAGGTCGTCGATCGACTGGATGTCATCCGGCCGGATGTCCCGCTCCTGCAGCTTCCTGCGGTAGAAGGGAACGTTGTGGTAGACATATTCCACGATCTTGTGCAGCCGCTTTCCTTGCAGGGCACGCATGTCCGCCCGGGGCATGCATTCTTTATTTTCGTTCCAAATCATGTTCGACGTTCGTTCCAATATTCAAGATCCAAGTTGTTCGGTCAGGCGAGGGGATGGTCCTTGCGGAAGGCCTGCATACGCGCCTCCAGCAGGGGGTACAGTTCTTCTTTCATCCGGCTGGTGCAGGCCCGCACGCCTTGCTGCCGGCTTCCGGTGGTGGACAGGTTGATGCTGCTCACGCCGTAGTACATCAGTTCCTGCAGCAGGCGGCCGCCGCTGAGACTGCCGTACCCGATCGTAAAGAAAAAACCGTCTCCGACAGCCTGGCTGACGTCGCGGTCGTAGACAACATGGAAGCCGTTGTCGCAGAAGATTTTTTTCATCCGGGCCGCGCGGCGCTCGTATTCCCGCGTGTCCTCCACGAAGTTGATCCTGCCTTCGCAGGAGAGTCGCAGCATTTCGGCATAGCCGTACTGGGTCGAGGCGGTGCAGCCGCTGGTGATCATGTACAGGATCGAAGCGGTGAAGGTCGGCCCGAAGACTCCGGTGTCCTTGTAGCGCTCGGCCAGGGCGGGGAACTGCCGGTCGAAGAGTCGGTCGCTGATACAGACAAGGGCGATGCGCTGCCCGGCGTAGCTGAAGATCTTCGAGGCGGAGAGCAGCAGGAGGTAGTTGTCCGTGTAGCGCGCGACCGTCGGCACGAAGGGCGGCTGGTACGGATGACCCAGATCCTTGCGGTAGTCCATGCAGAAATAGGCCAGATCTTCCATCACGACGGCATCGTACTTCGTGGCCAGTTCTCCGATGACCCGCAGTTCTTCCTCTTCCAGACAGATCCAGGCAGGATTGTTGGGGTTTGAATAGACGATGGCGGCGATGTCGCCGCCGCTCAGTTCCGCTTCGAGCTGCTGTCGGAGCGGCCCCGCTCCCCGGTACGGATAGATGTCGAATTCCTTCCATGGGATCCCCAGGACGCGGAGCTGCGACTTCTGGATGGGAAACCCCGGATCGATGAACAGCACTTTGTCCTTCCCGGGAATCCGCTGGGTGCAGGCGATGAACGCGCCGAACGATCCCGCCACGGACCCGGTCGTCGGGACACAGCCCCGGGCGTTCACCTCGATGTCGAGGAAGGCCTTCACGAAGGTGTGCGCAGCCTCCTTGAGTTCCTTGACACCGGAGGCGGCCGGATACTGCGAGCCGACCCCCCGGTCCAGGGCCGCCTTCTCGGCTTCCACCCCGAATGGGTTTACGGGCAATCCCGGAGACCCCTGGTCCATGCGGATGAAAGGAATCCCGGTCTTCTTCTCGAGATACTGGGCGACCAGCAGCACTTCTCCGATCGTCGCGGACGAAAGATCCGCCACATGCCGTTCCCGGCAGGCCTCCTCCACCAATTGTTCACTGAACAGCTTCATGATTGCGAATCTTTTGCGTGTTGCATTTGCGCCTCGCGTCCCAGGTCGAAGGCTTTCAGGTTGTCTTCCACGACGTGTCTTCCCTTGCGGGCGAAGGTGCGCCCGATGGCGGCCCGCAGCTGTTCCGGGGTCAGGATGCCGATGCGGGCGGCCGCCATGCCCAGCAGCACCATGTTCGCGCTCTTGGGCAGTCCGTGCTCCCGGGCCACTGCCTCGATCCGGCCGGACACCACCCGCGGAAATGCCTGCAGCGCCTGCTCCAATGCCGCGGGATCCGGGTAGTCGGGGATATTCACGAAAGGTTCCGAGGAAGTCACGATCCAGCCGTCCCGATGCAGGAAGGGCACGTAGCGGAGGGCTTCCATCGGCTCCATCGCGAGGATGAGATCGGCCTGCCCGTGCGGGATCAGGTCGCTGAATATGGCTTCGTCGGAAAGGCGCAGGTCGCTCTGGACGGCCCCGCCGCGCTGGCTCATCCCGTGGACTTCCGCCTGTTTGAGATGCAGCCCGGCCGCCGTGGCGGCCTCGCCGATGACGGTCGCGATCGACAGGATGCCCTGCCCGCCGACGCCGGAGAGGAGGATGTCTTTCTTCATTGCTGTTCGGCTTTTTGTTTGCGAAGTTTCCGTCCCAGCGTCTGCATGCATTCCCGCCGGGGGATGATGACGGACACTCCGTCGTAGTTGAGTTCTTCCCGGATGATTCGGGTGATCTCCGGCATGTTCTTCGGCAGCGGAACCACCACCCGTACGTGTTCCGGCTCCACTCCGATACCTTTGCAGATGGCTTCGAACCGGTTCGTCCCGGCCGAATCCTGTCCGCCGGTCATGGCGGTCGTCAGGTTGTCCGACAGGAGGACCGTGATGTTGGACCGGTCGTTCACGGCATCCAGCAGACCGGTCATCCCGGAATGCGTGAAGGTGGAATCTCCGATCACGGCCACGGACGGGAACTGGCCGGCGTCTGCGGCCCCCTTGGCCATCGTGATCGACGCCCCCATGTCCACGCAGGTGTGGATGGCCCGCAGCGGCGGCAGAACCCCGAGGGTGTAGCACCCGATGTCTCCGAAGACCCGTGCCCGGGGATAGTCGGCCAGCACCTCGTTCAGCGCTTGGAACACATCCCGGTGGCCGCAGCCCTTGCAAAGTGCCGGCGGCCTGCCCACCACTTCCGGGACGGCTCCGAAAGCTGCCGTACGGCTTCCCCCGAGGGCGGCCGCCACCACGTCCGGATTGAGCTCTCCGGTGCGCGGCAGCCGGCCGCTCAGCCGGCCTTCGACGGGATATCCCGCCCCCAGCATGCCCCTGACCTGCTCCTCCGCGAAGGGTTGCCCGTCCTCGACGACCAGAATGCCGTCACTGGCGGCCGCAAGCGCCCGTATCCGCTCCTGCGGCAGGGGATAAGTGTTGATTTTGAGCAGTTGTGACACACCTTTCGGGGCCGCTTCCTTCACATAGTTCCAGGCGATCCCGCAGGCGATGACCCCGATTCCTTTCCCGTCCGCCTGCTCCGTTACGGCGGCCGCTTCCGCGGCTTTCTCCAGCTCGGCCTGCTTGCTCAGCAGCACCTCGTACTGCTTTCTGGCGATCGCCGGCAGCAGCACCCAATGCCGGCCTTCGTCCGGCCGCAGCGGATTCTCTTCGCGGGGTGTCTCCCGGACGGTCACGGCGGCCCTGGAGTGGGCCAGCCGGGTCACCACCCGAAACAGGAGGGGCAGCTTCAGAGCCTCCGAGCGGTCGAAAGCCGTTTCCATCAGGTCGTAGGCTTCCTGCTGATCGGAGGGCTCGAAAATGGGGATCATGGCGAATTTGCCGTAGAAGCGGGAGTCCTGCTCGTTCTGGGATGAATGCATGGAAGGATCGTCGGCCACCAGCACGACCAGTCCGCCGTTCACGCCGGTGATCGCGGCATTGACGAAGGCATCCGCGCAGACGTTCAGGCCGACGTGTTTCATGCACACGAGAGCCCTTTTCCCGGAATAGGACATCCCCAGCGCCGCCTCCATGGCGGTCTTCTCGTTCGTGCACCATCGGCTGCGGATCTTGTGGGCGCGGGTCAGGGGATGCTCCTGAATGAATTCGGTGACTTCGGTCGACGGGGTGCCCGGATAGGCGTAGACACCGGAAAGGCCGGCGTGCAATGCCCCCAATGCAACCGCTTCGTCGCCCAAAAGCAGTTTCTTTTCAGTCATCAATGAATTGTTTTGTTCGTTGTATACACGTTTCGTGCTTTCAAAGCTACATAATATTTCGCAAATATTCATAACTTTGCCTACAGAATGAATTGTAATTAGATTGATGAACATGAAGACAAACAAACTTTTTGTAATAGGCATCGCCGCGATAGCGGTGGCGGCCTGCGCTCCGAAAGTGTCGGAAACGACCAAGATTTCCGGCGTGTTCGCCGGTGAAGCTCCGGCGGAGGTGCATGTGACCCTTCCCGGTCAGAAAATCGACCTCAAAGTTCCTGTCACGGACGGGAAATTCACGGCGGAACTTCCTACGACCAAGACGGAATATGCCCGGATTGAAGCGAACAACATGGCGGTGGAGCTCGTTCCCGACGGCACCCCGCTGACGATCAACTTTACCGCCGACAACCATGCGGACCTCGTTTCGAAGTACCCGGAACTGTCCATCAACGAGCGGAGCAAGGCTTTCCAGAATGCCCAGAAGGACATGGACAATGCCGTTTCCACCTTGTTGGATTCCCTCCAGAAGGCCGGTGCCGACGACTCCATGATCGAAAAGGTGTACACCGACTATCAGAAGAATGCCAAGGTGCTGTTCCTGAAAACGATCGGGGACAACAAGGACAACGTGATTTCGGCGAAGGCACTGAACCGGATCCAGAGCATCCTGTCGGTCGCCCAGCTGGATTCCATCCTCGCCACGCTGGCTCCCGAGGTCCTTTCCCTCGATCCCGTCGCGGCGATCAAAGGCCGCATCGAGAAGGGAAAGCAGACCGCTGAAGGCAAGATGTTCACGGACTTCGAAGTGAACGGACAGAAGCTCTCCG
>CABTXO010000027.1 GCA_902488725.1 uncultured Bacteroidales bacterium | reverse complement strand
ATCACGTACGACTGCGCGTCGGAATAGCCGAGGCTGATGAAATAGCGGATCTTGTCCGTCCCGCCGTTGACCGATGCCGAGGCCTTGTGGCTTACGGCCGTGCGGGTCACGGCATCCACCCAGTCCGTGTTGACGCCTCTCTGGAACTTGTAGCTGCCGGAGGGGTAGTACATGGAATATACCTGGGCATATTCATCCCCGTTCAGGACGGGAATCTTGCCCATGGGGGTGTCCAGCGACAGGCTGTAGTTGACCGAGACCTGCGATCTTTCCGCCGATCCCTTCCGGGTTGTGATGAGGATCACGCCGGCCGCGCCCCGGGAGCCGTAGATGGCCGTGGCGTAGGCATCCTTCAGGATTTCGATCGATTCGATATCTTCGGGATTCAGGGCCAGCAGGGGATTCCGCTCATAGTTCTGGTTGATCATGTCGTCGTCGTACTGGAGCGTGCCGCCGCCCGTGCTCATGCCGCCCAGGGCAACCCCCGGAATCACGCCGCCGGTCGTGCTGACCGAGTTGGAGTTCCGGTCGGTCCCGTAGATGGGAACGCCGTCAACGACATACAAGGGGTTGTTGTCCCCCATGATGGAGGTCACACCCCGGATGGTCAGCAGGTTGGCCGAACCCAGGGCGCCGGACGAAGCCGACACGAACACCCCGGCCGCACGCCCGGCCAGCAGCTGGTCCACGCTGTGGCCGGAAGAGACGATTTCCGGCAGGGCGACCGAGGAAATGGCCCCGGTGATGTCCCGCCGCTCCTGTTTGCTGTAGCCTGTCACGATGGTTTCGGCGATCATGTTCTTGTCCTCCTTCAGGACAACCGAAATGACGCCGCGGCCTTTGACAGGTTGTTCTTCCGTGATGTAGCCCAGGCTGGAATAGGTCAGGACGGCATTTCCGTCCACGGTGAGCGAATAGGTTCCGTCCTCTTTCGTGACGGTCCCGTGTCTCGTGCCTTTGACGAATACGGCAGCGGCCGGCAACGGGAGACCCCCTTCATCCTCAACCTTTCCGGTAACCGTCACCCGGCTCTGGGCGCGGGCGACGGTCATCGAAAAGAGTGTCAGACAGAGGATCAGGAAATAGCGCAGCTGATCCATCCGGGGTCCGGCTATTTGATGCGCTTCTTCCAGACATCGTACAGTACCGGATCCTTGGCGTCGATGGCACCGTAGAAGCCACTGGTGAGTCCTCTTCCGCCGAACACCCACATCATGTCACCGTAGGCAACGGCGTTGGCGCGAACGCGTCCTTCAAAAGCGGAAGCTATTGCATTCTCGCCGGAAAGGGCTGTCCAATGCGCTCCGTCCGTGGAACGGTAAACCTGATTGGAGACGATGGGGGTTGTACCGTCTTTGTCGAAAGTCTGACCGCCGACCATGTAGAGCACCTTGTCCGTCCCGACGACGCGCATGCCGAAGCGCGGGCCGAAGCCACCGTCTTCCGCCGCGAGGGACCAGGTGGCGCCGTTGTCCGCGGACACGAACACGTTCTTCTTCAAATATTTGGGATCCACGAAATTATCGAAACCTCCGGCGTTGTACAACTTTCCGTTGAAGGAATAGGCGCAGCTGTTGATTTTTTCACTGAGAAATGCCGCACCGGCGTTTTCAGCCTTGTTGGCATCCGCATTCACCTTCCAGTGGATGCCGTCCGTGGACGTGACGATGGCGGCTGCACCCTGCAGCATGCCGAACGAGGCTACGAGGCTGCCCAGATAGACCAGCGTGCTGCCCGTGTTGACCACCTTCGGATCGATGCAACCGGGGAGCGCAAAAGCGCTGCCCTCGACCTCGACTGTCTCCTTCGTCCAGTTGGTTCCGTCGGGAGTCGAATACACAAAAAACTCGGGGATGTCCATCTCGGGACTGACACCGTCCCAGCTGAGGCTGGATTCATTGCCCTCTTCGTCGGTGCCGTAGTAGCGTCCGCCTCCGAAAGACCAGAGTTTGTCTTTGAACACCACCAGCCGCGCGCCGACGCCACCGATGATCTTGAGGTTGGTCTCCACCTTCTCCCAGGAGATGCCGTCGATGGACTTGTACACATGGTAGAAGGCGGGATCTTTCGGGGAAGTTCCGTTCGGATAGGTTGCGGTGATGGCCCAGAAGGCATCCTTGAACAGGGCGATATCATAGTACAGGGCCTTCGGGAAGCCGCCGGAGGTCATGTCGGCGTTCACTTTCTTGCCTTCCGTCTCGCTCTTGTCGTTGGCATCGGACTTGAGCGTCACCGTGTAGGTGTTGGTCCGGACGGTCTTCTTGCCCTGTTTGGATGCGACCAGCGTCACCGGGGCGGAGAAGTCGATCGCCGTCTCGCCGGAAACGAGGTCCGCTCCGTTGTAGGTCACCTTGGTGTCCAGGGTGGCCGTGTATGTCACCTTCATGGTGTACAGGGGGGCGGGCATGCCGACTTCCACCGGGTCGGCGGCATTGTCGATGGTAAGCAGTTCCTGGTTGACCGCACAGGCAACGGTTTTGCCGTTCGGCATGGTCAAGGACATCGTGAGGATGCCGAAAGGGGAGTCGTCCTCCTTTTGGCAGGACGGCAACAGCGTTGCCGTGAGCGCTGCAATTGCGAACAGTGCGGAAATTTTGGAAAGTTTCATTTTTTATCGTTTGTGTTTGTGAAGATTACTTTTCGACGGGCGTTGCGGGGGTCATCATGCCGCCGGCCGCCATCGGCACGGCTTTTTCCTCGTCTCCGGGGCGGATGCCGTTCAGCAGGTCGTCAATGGCTTTTCCGATGGCTTCTCCCCGGAGATTCTTCGCGACGATCTTTCCTTCGGTGTCGAGCAGCAGAATGAAAGGAATGCCCGAAAACTGATACAAGTCCATGATTTTCGCCCCGGCTTCCGGCGCAAGAACCTGTGGCCACGCCATGCCTTCTTCTTCCAGTGCCTTCTTCCAGTCTTCGGGTTTGGCATCGATGGAAACGCTGAGGAATTCCACGCCTTTGCCCTTGAACTGCGCATAGGCTTTCTTGAGGTTGGGCACTTCTCCGCGGCAGGGGCCGCACCAGGAAGCCCAGAAGTCCATCAGCAGGATCTTTCCGCGGAAGGCGGCGGGACCGATCTCCTTTCCGTCCAGTCCTGCGCAGGCAAAGTCGGGGGCCACCTGTCCGGGCATCATCCGGAGCTTGCGCTCCTTCTCCTGCGCCAGACGCTCTTTCAGTTCGGCGCTCGGGGCATAGCCGGGATGCGCCTCCTCCAGCTGCTTGAAAGCGTGCGCGATGAGATCCTCGTCTTCGATCGGATTCAGGCGGCCGATCACGGCGAGCACGCTGGTCCAGGAGGCATACTTGTCAAGCAAGTAGCGGTTCCGGGCATCCATGTCCGCGTTGTTGGCATCGTACAGGCAGCCGGTCAGGCGGTTTTTGTCCGCTTCGGACGCGAACGAAGACCGGTAGGAGGCCTGCGCAATTGCGATCATGTTCTGGTAGTTGCGGTATTCATTGAAATTCAGCTCGTTCATGATCTCGTTTTTCGGGCTGTCCTTGATCAGCACGAAGGGGGGATTCTTGATCACGATCTTCGCCGTGTCCTTGCCCCGGAAGTCGACGGTCATGTCCTCGTCTTCCACCCAGACGGAGACGGTCTGCCAATAGCTGCAGTTCAGATCGTAGACGCCGGGTTTCACGCCTTCGAGGGTCATGGAGTACCGTTTGTCCCCGCCCACGGGCACGACCTTGACCGTATCGACGACGTGGTCATGGTAGGAAGTGAGGGACACCGTGTACCCGGGCTCGGTGAACTGGACCGATCCCTGGATCGTGACACTTTTGCGGGCAGGCTGGCAGGCCGCCAACATCCAGATGGCAGCCAGGAAGAAAAGAAGGTTCTGTTTCATTTTATAAGGTGATTTGAATAAAAAACAGTTCCGGCAGGCTTGGACAACGCCGAATGGCTGTAAAGTTACGATTTTTTCTGAAGAATACAAGAAAGCCGACTGTTCCGGCATGGCGAAAGAGCAGGGCCGCCACAGCGGCAGCGAGCAAATGTTTCAGCATTTTTTGCAATATTCTTGCTACCTTCGTTCCGTATGAAAACGACCCTGATGCAGATAGACTTGGCGTGGGGAGATCCTGCCGCCAACCGCAACCGCAACGACGAACGCCTGAAAACCCTCGGAGACACCGATCTGGTGGTCTTTCCCGAAATGTTTTCCACCGGCTTCGCGCCCCGTCCCGCCGGCATCGCCGAAAAGGACGGTTACACCCTTGAATGGATGAAAATGCGTTCCCGGGAATATGGCTTCGCGATCGCCGGAAGCATCGCCACCGAAGAGGGCGGGCGGTTCTACAACCGGTTCCATTTCGTGGAGCCCTCCGGCAAGGTGACCTGCTACGACAAGCGCCACCTCTTCTCCTACAGCGGTGAAGACCGCACCTTTACTCCGGGCGGGCGGAAAGTGGTGGTGGAATATGCCGGGGTCAGGATTCTGCTGCAGATCTGCTACGACCTCCGTTTCCCCGAAACGGCGCGCAACGGCCTTCTTCCCTCCGGGCTTCCGGAATATGACCTCGCACTTTTCGTGGCCAGCTGGCCGGTACAGCGGGTGGACGCCTGGAGCGCCCTGCTCAAGGCCCGCGCCATCGAGAACCAGTGTTTTGTCCTGGGGGTGAACCGGGTCGGATCCGATCCGTCCTGCACCTACACCGGGGCGTCGGTGGCACTGGATCCCTCCGGAAAGACCCTTGCCGCCGGCATGTCCGGAAGGGAGGAACTGGTGCGGGCAGAACTGGACCTCGCTTCCTTGGCCGCCTGCCGGGCCTCCTTCCCGGTTCTGAAGGACATTATTCCACCTAAAACGATATAGTTTTCAATTTCTTCCGAAAAAGTTAGGAAATTGCAAAAAGGATTTCTACTTTTACCGGCGGTTACGATTTAGAAGTAATCCCCGTTTAGAATTTATGTCGAATCTGTCCATTATCATCATTCTGCTTGTCGTCCTCGTGCTACCGCGCGTGGACTGAGAAGGCTTGCATGATTGCTGATAGGACTTCAGACTTCAACTTACCCTTCTCAGTCAACACTGGGGAGGGTTTTATTTTGAAAGGAAAATGAGCGTCAATATGAAACATACCCTGCGCAGCGCCGCCACCTTCGAAGGGCGTCGGATGGCCGGAGCAAGGGCTCTGTGGGCGGCTGACGGAATGAAACCGGAGCAGGTCGGGAAGCCGATCATTGCGATCGTGAACTCTTTCACCCAATTCGTGCCCGGCCACACGCACCTGCATGCGATCGGACAGCTTGTGAAGCGGGAAATCGAGCGGCAAGGTTGTTATGCGGCCGAGTTCAACACCATTGCGGTCGACGACGGGATCGCCATGGGGCATGACGGCATGCTCTATTCCCTGCCTTCCCGGGACCTGATCGCCGACAGCGTGGAGTACATGGTCAACGCCCACAAGGCGGATGCCATGGTCTGCATCAGCAATTGCGACAAAATCACGCCCGGGATGCTCATGGCGGCCATGCGGCTGAACATCCCCGCAATCTTCGTGTCGGGCGGGCCGATGGAGGCGGGCCTTTACGGAACCGAGCGGATCGACCTGATCGATGCCATGGTGCGTTCCGCCGACCCGGCGGTTTCCGACGCGGAAGTCGCCCGGATCGAGGCGGCCGCCTGTCCCACCTGCGGAAGCTGTTCGGGCATGTTCACGGCGAATTCCATGAACTGCCTGACCGAGGCGATCGGGCTGGCGCTTCCGGGCAACGGGACCGTGGTGGCCACCCACCGCAACCGCCGCCGGCTCTTCGTCGATGCGGCCCGCCGGATCGTCCGGAACGCCTTCGCCTATTACCGGGACGGGGACGAAAGCGTGCTGCCCCGATCCATCGCTTCCCCTGCGGCGTTCCGCAATGCGATGGCGCTGGACATCGCCATGGGGGGATCCACCAACACCATCCTGCACCTGCTGGCGATCGCCCATGAAGCCGGCGCCGACTTTTCAATGGCGGACATCGACGCGCTCTCCCGGCGGGTGCCCTGCCTGTGCAAAGTCGCCCCGAACACCGGGAAGTACCATATTCAGGATGTCAACCGCGCCGGAGGAGTCGTCTCCATCCTGAAGCAGCTGGCGGATGCGGGACTGGTCGACACGTCCCTGAAGCGCGTGGACGGCATGACGCTCGGCGAAGAGATTCGGAAATATTCCCTCGAAAGCAAGTCCTGCACGGCGAAGGCCCGGCGGATCTATGCGAGCGCCCCCGGCAACCGGCGCGCTCTGCGGATGTCCTGCCAGGCAAATTCATACGAAACATTCGATCTGGACCGGGCGGAAGGCTGCATCCGGGACATCGCGCATGCGTACACGAAGGACGGCGGCCTGTCCGTGCTCAAGGGCAACATCGCCCGGGACGGCTGCGTGATCAAAACGGCGGGCGTGGATCCGGGCCTCCGGAAGTTTACGGGCCCCGCCCGGGTCTTCGATTCCCAGGAAGCGGCCTGCGAGGGCATCCTCGGCGGGAAAGTCCAGGCGGGCGACGTGGTGGTCATCGCCTATGAGGGGCCCAAAGGAGGACCGGGTATGCAGGAAATGCTGTACCCGACCTCGTACATCAAATCGATGCACCTCGGAAAGGCCTGTGCGCTGATCACCGACGGCCGTTTCAGCGGCGGCACCTCCGGGCTCAGCATCGGACACATCTCTCCGGAAGCGGCTGCGGGCGGGAACATCGCCCTGGTGCGAGACGGTGACCTCATCGAGATCGACATCCCCGGCCGCTCGATCAACGCCCTGCTTTCGGACGAACAGTTCCAGGCCCGCCGTGCCGAGGAGCGGAAGAGAGGACGCAAGGCCTTTACCGCGCCCCTTCGGGTCCGGAATGTTCCCGGAAGCCTCCAGGCCTACGCCTCGTTGGTTAGCTCTGCGGACCGGGGGGCTGTCAGAATCATCAAATGAAACGAACGATAACAATGGACAACGACAAGATCACGGGATCGGAAGCCCTTCTGAGCGCCTTCGTCGCGGAAGGAGTCGACACGGTCTTCGGCTACCCCGGCGGTGCGATCATCCACCCCTACGAAAAGCTGGATGCCTTCTCAGGTTCGCTCCGGCATGTCCTCGTGCGGCATGAGCAGGGGGCGATCCACGCCGCCCAGGGCTATTCCCGGGTCAGCGGCAAGACCGGGGTGGTGATCGTCACGTCCGGTCCCGGGGCCACGAACGTGATCACCGGTGTCACGGATGCCATGATGGATTCCACGCCGGTCGTGGTGGTCACGGGGCAGGTCGCCTCTTCGGCGCTGGGAACGGATGCCTTCCAGGAGACGGATGTGCTGGGTCTGACCACGGCTATCACGAAATGGAACTACCAGATCCGCCGGGCGGAAGATGTGGCCTGGGCTGTTTCCAGGGCCTTCTACATTGCTTCGACCGGACGCCCCGGTCCGGTCGTGCTGGATTTCACGCGGGATGCGCAGGTCGGCCTGACCGATCCGGCCTACCGCAAGTGCTCCTTCATCCGGAGCTATGTTCCCGACCCCGAACCGTCCGAAGAAGCGATCGAGGCGGCCGCCCGCCTGATCGATGCGGCGGAGCGCCCCTTCGTGGTCTTCGGCCACGGGATCCTCCTGAGCCATGCGGAAAAGGAGCTGGAAGCCTTTCTGGACAAGGGGGGAATTCCTGCGGGCACGACCATGCTGGGACTCAGCGCCCTTCCCTCGGACGCGAAGCATCTGAAAGGAATGCTGGGGATGCACGGCAACATCGCGCCGAATGTCAAGACGAATGAATGTGATGTCCTGATTGCAGTGGGCATGCGTTTCGACGATCGGGTGACCGGAAAGATTTCGACCTACGCGAAGCAGGCGAAGGTCATCCACATCGACATCGATGCCTCCGAGATCGGCAAGGTCGTGCCGGTGACGGTCGGCATCCATGGTGATGCGAGACGGGTCCTGCAGGCGTTGACGGAGAAGATTCAGCGGAGAAAGCATGCCGCGTGGGAAGACAGTTTCCACACCTGCCGGGCGGTGGAAGAAGCGAAAGTGATCCGGCCGGAAATCCGTCCCGGATCCGGTCTCATCAACATGGGCGAGGTCGTGGATGCGGTGTCCGAGGCCACCGGCGGAGCGGCGGTCATCGTTACGGATGTCGGTCAGAATCAGCTGATCGCCTCCCGGTATTCTCGCTTCCGGCACACCCGGAGTCTCATCACTTCCGGAGGACTCGGGACCATGGGCTTCGGTCTGCCGGCGGCCATCGGCGCGAAGATCGCCGAGCCGGCGCGCCAGGTCTGCCTCTTCGTGGGCGACGGAGGTCTACAGATGACCATCGAGGAGCTGGGCACCGTCATGCAGGAGCGTCTCGGCGTCAAGATCGTGATGTTGAACAACAACTGGCTGGGAAACGTCCGCCAGTGGCAGGAGATGTTCTACCACGGGGTCTATTCCCAGACCCGGATGCTGAACCCCGACTACGGGAAGATCGCCGAAGGCTACGGCATCGATTACGGCCTGGTCGAGAATCGGGAGGACCTGCCTGCCGCGGTCAGCCGGATGCTTTCCAGTGACGATCCCTTCCTGCTGGAGGTGCGCGTCCGGGAAGCAAGTCTGGTCATGCCGATGATTCCGCCCGGGAAAAGCATCGACGAGATCATGCTGAACGGCAGCGAATGGTACCGAAGAACCCCTTGAGAATCTGATGAACATGAACAACAACGCAACCGACAACCGGTACACGGTGATCATCTACACCGAAAATCAGACGGGACTGCTCCAGCAGTTCTCCAATGTCTTTACCCGGCACAGCCTGGACATCTGGAGCGTCTCGGCGTCTCCGTCCACCCTTCCGGGCATCCACAAGCTGACGATTGAAGTGCGGGGGTCTGAAGACCGGGTGGCGCTCACGGTGAAGCAGCTGGAGAAGAAGATAGAGGTCATCAAGGCCTTCTACTACACGGACGACGAACTGATCTACCGGGAAGTCGCCCTCTACAAGGTGGAGACCGAAAAGCTGCTCGAATACGACGGTTTCGAGCGCCTGATCTCCTCGAACAACGCCCGGATCCTGGAAATGAACAAGACCTTCACGGTCATCCAGAAGACCGGCAATTCCGAAGAAACCGGCCGCCTGTACAACGAGTTGAACCGGTTCGGCGTCCTGCAGTTCGTCCGTTCCGGGCGGGTGGCAGTCACGAAGAGCCGGCAGGAACCGGTCTCCTGCTTCCTGAAGAAGCGGGAGGAAGAACAACGCAAAACAATCCAATAACAAATAAACAACAGCAATTATGGCAAAAATGAACTTTGGCGGGGTGGAGGAAGAAGTCGTCACCCGTGCGGAATTTTCCCTTGAAAAAGCGCGTGAAGTCTTGAAAGACGAGACGATCGCGATCATCGGTTACGGCGTCCAGGGCCCCGGACAGTCCCTGAATCTTCGGGACAACGGATTCCGGGTCATCGTCGGCCAGCGGGCCGGGAAGACCTACGACAAGGCGGTCGCCGACGGCTGGGTGCCCGGCGAGACGCTCTTCGACATCGACGAGGCCTGCCGGCGTGCCACGATCATCGAATATCTGATTTCCGACGCAGCGCAGATCGCCGTCTGGCCAACGGTCAAGCAGAACCTGACGGCCGGAAAGGCGCTCTACTTTTCCCATGGATTCGGCATCACCTACAACGAACGGACGGGTATCGTCCCCCCGGCGGATGTCGACGTGATCATGGTCGCCCCCAAGGGATCCGGAACCTCGTTGAGGCGGCTCTTCCTGCAGGGCCGCGGCGTGAATTCATCCTATGCGATCTACCAGGATGCGACCGGAAGGGCGCTGGACAGAACGTTGGCCCTGGGCATCGGCATAGGTTCCGGCTACCTTTTTAAAACCGACTTCAAGCGGGAGGTCTATTCCGACCTGACCGGAGAGCGGGGTACCTTGATGGGCGCGATCCAGGGCATGCTCCTGGCGCAGTACGAGACGCTCCGCGAACACGGCCATACTCCGTCCGAGGCCTTCAACGAGACCGTCGAGGAGCTGACCCAGTCCCTCATGCCGCTCTTCGCCGAGAAGGGTATGGACTGGATGTACGCCAACTGCTCCACGACCGCACAGCGCGGGGCGCTCGACTGGATGGGACCCTTCCACGATGCGACCAAGCCCGTGTTCGAGCGACTGTACGATTCCGTCGCGTCCGGCAACGAGGCTCAGATCTCGATCGACGCCAATTCGAAGCCCGGCTACCGCGAGGGACTCAACCGGGAGTTGGCTGCCTTGCGCGAGAGTGAGATGTGGCGGACGGGCGCGGCCGTCCGGAAACTGCGTCCGGAGAACGACTGATGCGTGACGGGATCATGACGGAACAGGTACAGATTCTGGACACGACCCTGCGGGACGGGGAACAGACCGCCGGGGTTTCCTTCAATGCCGATGAGAAGTTGGCGATTGTCAAACTTCTGCTGAAGGAGTTGAAGGTAAACCGCGTGGAGGTCTGTTCCGCCTGCGTCTCGGAGGGAGAGTTCCGTTCTTTTTCACGAATATGCGCCTGGGCGGCTGCGCAGGGACTGCTTCCGCAGATCGAGGCGTTGGGGTTCGTGGACGGAGACCGGTCCGTGGACTGGATTTCCGACGCGGGAGGCCGGGAGATGAATCTGCTGGCGAAAGGATCCCTCCGGCATCTGGAGGGCCAGCTGCACAAGACCCCGGCGGAGCATGTCGCCGACATCCGGGACAGCCTGGCGCGGGCCTTCGCGAAAGGGATGGCGGTCAACCTCTATCTGGAAGACTGGTCGCAGGGCATGATCCAGTCCAAGGACTATGTTTTCTTCCTGCTGGACCGCTTGCAGGATTCCGGCATCCGGCGTTTCATGCTGCCCGACACGCTCGGGATCCTGAATCCGGCGCAGACCCGGCAGTTCTGCCGGGAAGTGCGGGATCGCTATCCTGCCTGCCGCTTCGACTTCCACGCGCACAACGACTACGATCTGGCCACGGCAAACACCTTCGAAGCGGTTGCGGCCGGCATCGACGGGATCCACACGACCGTGAACGGACTCGGGGAACGGGCGGGCAATCTTCCCGTCTCCAGCGCAGTCGCGATCCTGAACGACCAGCTCAAGGTGCCGAACACGCTTGATGAACGGAAGCTGACCCATGTCTGCCGCT
>CABTXO010000026.1 GCA_902488725.1 uncultured Bacteroidales bacterium | reverse complement strand
GCACGCCTATTTGTAGATCGGTCCGTAGTTGGCGCAGGCGCGGTAGTCGCTGCCTTCGCCGTCCATCCCGAACGCATCCCAGGCGGAAGGCCGGAAGATGCGCTCCTCCCCGACGTTGTGCATGCAGACCGGAATCCGGAGCATGGAGGCGAGGGTGATCATCTCGGCGCCCACGTGGCCGTAGCTGATGGCGCCGTGGTTCGCACCCCACTTGTTCATCACCGAATAGACGTCGCGGAAGGCGCCCTTCCCGGTGATGCGCGGCGCGAAGAGCACCGTCGGCCAGGTGGGATCCGTCCGCCCGTCGATCTTGCCGAAGACCTCCTCGGGGAGTTCCACGGACCATCCTTCGGCGATCTGCAGCACGGGGCCCTGGCCCTTGATCAGGTTGAGCCGGCACATCGTGAGGGGCATTCCGCCCCGGGAGACGAAGTGCGAGGACATGCCGCCGCCGCGGAAGTACTGGCGGTCCGCCGGCATCCACTGCGTGTTGGCGAGGCAGGCTTCCACGTCCTGCTCGGAAATCTCCCAGAAGGGTTTCATGACCGGCTCGCCCTTCCCGTTCTCCATCCGTCCCGTGGCGTCGAGCGTCGTGGAGCCCGAGTTGAGCAGGTGGATGAAGCCCTGGGCGGCCTGGCCCTGGAGCTTGTAGCCCGTGGTCCGCTCCACCGCCTCCGGAGACCAGTAGGTCCGGACGTCGGCGAAAATCTGCGCGCGGTTGGTCAGCAGGTGCAGGAACAGCATGGTGATGCCGTTGAGGGTGTCGTTCTCGGTCGCGAAGGGGAAGGGGGCCCGGATGCCGTTCCAGTCGAAGGAGCTGTTCAGGATGGCTTCGGAGAAGTCGCCGTCGGGCATGAAGTCCGTCCACTGGCGCTGTCCCTGGAAGCCGCCCACGATGGCGTTGTGGCCGCAGCCCTCCTCCGCGAAGCCCATCTCGGTGAGCTTCCGGTTGCCCTCCATGAGGTCGCGGAAGATCATGGTCATCTTGACGATGTACTCCCAGACGCGGTCCAGGTTGGCGCGGTCGTACCGCAGATCCTCGCGGTTGTGGTCCCGGCCCTCGCGCGGCTTGCACTTATCCTCGACCCACTGCATGGCCTTCTTGAATTCCTCCGGGTCGTAGATGCCCAGGCGGACGCGGCGCTCGATCTCGGAGCAGTCCACATATTCATTGCGCATGCCCAGGTAGTCCTGGAAGAAGTCCGGGACGGGGGTGGAGCCGGCGATGCCCATCGACACGGAGCCGATGGAGAGGTAGGACTTGCCGCGCATCTGCATGGTCGCGACCGCGGCCCGTCCCCAGAGCAGCAGCTTTTCGCGCACGTCCGGGGTGATCGTGTCGTCGTCCTTGTCCTGGACGTCGCGGCCGTAGATGCCGAACGCCGGCAGGCCCTTCTGGTTGTGGGCCGCCAGCACCGCGGCGAGGTACACTGCGCCGGGGCGCTCGGTCTTGTTGAAGCCCCAGACCGCCTTCGGCATGAGGGGGTCCATGTCCATGGTCTCGGAGCCGTAGCACCAGCAGGGGGTCACCGAAATCACCGCGCCCACGTTGTTGTTCTTGAACTTGTCGGCTGCGGCCGCGGCTTCCGCCACGCCGCCGATGCTGGTGTCTGCGATCACGCATTTGACCGGGGCGCCGTCGCTGTAGCGCAGCTCCTGCGCGTACAGGTCGGCCACCAGACGGGCCATGCCCATGGTCATCTCTTCGAGCGATTCACGGATCCCGCCGCGGCGGCCGTCGATGATGGGACGGATTCCGATTCTAGGATGATTCATACTTTTCATATTGCTTATTTTTTTGTTATTCGTTGATGGTCGTCCAGCCCAGATTCTGCACGAGGCCTCTGTCCTGGTGCTTGTCGATTTCTCCCTGGGCGATGGGGAAGAAATAGTGTTTCGGGGATTCGAACACGCGGTCCTCGACCTTGATGCGCTTGTAGAAGGCCGGATCCTGCTGGTTCTCGCCCTCCCAGATGTTCATCGAGTGGATCGGAACACCCTGGGTTTCAGGGCCGATGAGCCAGCGGCGGACATCGAAGAAGCGATGGGTCTCGAAGGCGAGCTCCACCCGGCGTTCGTGCCGGATCCGTTCACGCATCTGCTCTTTGCTCAGGCCCTCGGGAAGATTCGGCAGGCCCGCCCGGTTGCGGATGGCGTTGATGTAGGAATATGCCTCCGCGGAGCCGCCGTATTCATTGGCCGCTTCCGCCGCGTTCAGGTAGATTTCGCCCAGCCGGATGTACACGTACATCATGAGCGGAGTGTACTGCCAAGGGATGCGGTTCGGATAGTGCAGCTTCTTCATCAGGTAGCCGGTCTTGCAGTAGTCGGAGCCGGCGTTGTTCTTGCCGTCCGCCCCCTTGAACCAGAACTCGTTGTAGTGCGGCTTGGTCCAGTTGCTCTCGCGGGTGGTCTTCCACTCTTCTCCGGCGAAATTGATGGAAGCATAGAACCGCGGCTCGCGGTGAGCGTACATGTTGCTTACGCCCACGTTCCATCTCCCCTTGTAGGAATCCGTCGCAAATCCGTCTTCCCGGTAGCCCGACTCGGGATTGATGATCGGATTCAGGCCGTTGTTGGTGTAGCCGGTGATGGGACGGGAACCGTCTTCCATCTCGTAGGCATCCACCAGTTCCTGGACCGGATCGAAAATTGCGAAACAGCCGAAGGAAGTGGGGTCGGAGCAGTTCAGCCAGTGGTCGGCCGTTCCGATGTTCCGGGCCCAGAGAATTTCCTTGTTCCAGTTGTCGTTGAAGATGTTCTGGTAGTTCTTGACCGGATCCTCGGGATACTTGTCGTACAGACCGTACCCGGCCGCTTCCGACTGGCGGATGCAGTCGATGGCGGCGTCGAAGGCTGCTTTCCATTTCTGGGCATCATAGGTCTGGGAAATCAGCTGGGTTCCGTCGGGATCCTTCAAAGCTGCCTGCTCGGGATTGCCGTTGTACAGCGGCGAAGCCAGGTAGAGCAGGGCGCGGGTCTTGAGTCCCAACGCCGCAACCTTGGTCGCCCGCCCGGTGTCCGTGGAAGGCTGCTTGGTCATGTCGGAGAGATATTCCGCGGCACGGTCGCAGTCCGCCACGATGAAGGCGACGACTTCGTCCGCCGGCGCCCGGTGGATGGCCAGCATGTCTTCTTCGGTACTGAGGGAATGGTCGATGATCGGGATGGGACCGTAGCAGCGAAAGATCATGAAATGGAACCAGGCGCGGAGGAAGTAGGCTTCCCCGGTCCAGTGCCGCATCTCATCCGCCTTCAACGGGCTGTTCTCGACATTTTCCAGGAATATGTTGACCTTGCGGATGGCGACATAGCTTTCCGCCCACATCGAAAACAGCGAAATCGTGCTCGGATTCCAAGACCCGTCGCTGATCTGGTGGGACGGATGGCCACCGAAGGCCACTTCCATCTCGTCGCTCGCGCCGACGAAGGGGTTGTCCACATTCATGTCGGCGTGGTACGGCAGATAGGAATAGACGTTCGTCAGGAAGTCCCGCGTGTAGATGCGGTTCTGAAAGACGTCGGGGATCGTGAGATTCTCGTCCGGGGACATGTCCAGGAACTTCGCGCAGGAAACTGCGGAAGCGAAGCAGACGAGCATCAGAAGAAATTTTTTGGCTTTCATAATTACTGTTTGACAAGGGTGGTCCATCCGAGATTCTGCACAAGCTCCCGGTTCTGGTGCTTGTCGATCTCGTCCTGCTCGATGGGCAGAAAATAGTGCTTCGGCGATTCGAACACGCGATTCTCCACCTTGATGCGCTTGTAGAAGGCCGGATCCTGCTGGTATTCACCCGCATAGATGTCCATGGAATGGATCGGGATGCCCTGCGTCCGGGGTCCTTCCAGCCATCTGCGGGTGTCGAAGAACCGGTGGACCTCGAAGGCGAGTTCGATCCGGCGCTCATGCTTGATGCGGTCGCGCATCTGCTCCTGGCTCAGCCCGGCGGGGAGATCCGGCAGGCCAGCCCGCTTGCGGATGGCGTTGACATAGGAATAGGCATCGGCCGGGCCGTAATATTCATTGATGGCTTCCGCTGCATTGAGGTAGATTTCGCCCAGGCGGATGTACACCCACATCATCTGTGGCGTGTACTGCCAGGGAATCCGGGTCGGGTAGTGCAGCTTCTTCATCAGGTAGCCGGTCTTGCAGTAATCGGAGCCGGCGTTGTTCTTGCCGTCCATTCCCTTGAACCAGAATTCGTTGATGTGCGGTTCAGTCCAGTTGGAGGCACGCGTGGTCTTCCAGAGCGAGCCAGCAAAATTGATGGAGGCGTAGAAGCGCGGTTCCCGTCCGACGTACATGTTGGAGACTCCCTTCAACCAGCGGCCTTCGCGGGCTTCGGTGGTGAAGCCGTCCTCGCGGTAGCCGGATTTCGGATTGATGATCGGGACCATCCCGTCCTGCGTGTAGCCCGTGATGGGGGTCGAACCGTCTTCCATCTCATAGGCGTCGACCATTTCCTGGGTCGGGTTGAGGATGGAGAAGCAGCCGAAGGAGACCGGGTCCGAGCAGTTGAGCATGTGCTCATAGGTGCCGATGTTCTTTGCCCAGAGGATTTCCTTGTTCCAGTTGTCGTTGAAGATGTTCTGGTAGTTCTTGACGGGGTCCTCGGGAGTCTTGTCGTACAGGCCGTAGCCAGATGCCTCGGACTGCCGGATGCATTCCTTCGCGGCATCCGCGGCGGCCTTCCATTTCTCCTTGTCATAGACCTGGGAGATGAGCGGAGTGCCGTCGATCGGATCCTTGAGTTCCGCAAAGAGCGGGTCGCCGTTGTACAGCGGAGAAGCGATGTAAAGGAGGGCGCGGGATTTCAGTCCCAGCGCGCCTACCCGGGTGGCGCGCCCCGTGTCGGTGGAAGGCCAGCGGTCTGTGTCGGAAAGATATTCCATCGCCCGGTCGCAGTCCGCCACGATGAAGGCGACCACTTCGTCGGCCGGAGACCGGCGCACGGCCATCATGTCTTCATTCGGGTCGAAGGCGTGGTCCACCAGCGGAATCGCACCGTAGGCGCGGAACACCAGGAAATGGAACCAGGCCCGCAGGAAATATGCCTCGCCGGTCCAGTGACGGATTTCGTCGGCGGAGGCAGGGCTGTTGTCCACATTCTCCAGGAACATGTTCACTTTCCGGAGTGCCATGTAGGACTCCGGCCAGATCTGGGTCCGGGAGATGTCGGTGGGGTTCCAACCGCCGTTGTTGATCTGATGGGCGTATGCACCGCCGTAGGCACATTCCATCTCGTCGGAGCCGGCGGTGTACGGGTTGCGCCAGGCACCCCCGTCGTCCGCCATGTTGGCTTCTGTCGGGATCCAGGAATAGGTGTGCGTCAGGAAGTCGCGCGTGTAGATGCGGTTCTGGAACACCTCCGGAATCGTGAGATTCTCGTCCGGAGACATGTCCAGGAACTTGTCACAGGCAACGCTCGGGAAGCACAGCGCCAGGATCCAAAGTATTCTGATCAAATTGTTTTTCATGTTCACGAACTTGCTAGAAACCCAGTTGGAAACCGATGGTCAACGCCCGCTGCGTGGGATAGGTGGCCGCGCCGAGGTGGTTGGATTCGGGATCCATGATTTTGATCTTGTCCAGGCTGAAGAGGTTGTTGCCGTTGACGAAGAGCCGCATGGACGTGGCTCCCAGCTTGGAATAGATGTGTTTCGGGAAATTGTATCCGAATTCCGCAGTCTTCAGCTTGACATAGGAAGCGTCGTGCTGATAGAGCGTGTTGATCGTGTAGTTGTTGGAGGATGTGCCGTTGTGGACGACCGGGTACTTGGCGTTGGCGTTGTCGCCGCCGGGAATGAACCGGTTGTCGTAATATTCCCGGAGCACGTTGTAGCCCGGATAGTCGAGGAGGAAGGGCCACATGCTGGAAGAGTCGATCAGCAGGTCGGTCCGGGCGGTCCCCGTGAAGTTCAGGGACAGATCGAAGCCCTTCCAGGCGAAGGTAAAGCCGAAGCCGAACATCACCTGCGGTTCGCGGGCGAAGCCGATCCAGGTCCGGTCGTAGGCGTTGATGACGCCGTCTCCGTTGAGGTCCTTGTACTTGATGTCGCCGACGGTGTAGGTTCCCAGTTCCTGTTTCGGACTGTTGTCGATTTCCTCCTGCGACTGGAAGAGCCCTTCGGCCACGTAACCGAGCAGCTGGCCGCTCGAGGTTCCGCGGGTGTTCTGGTAGTCGTAGAGTGCCTTCGCGGTGTCGTCCTCGACGATGGTGTTCTTGGCGTAGGTCACATTGCCGCGGAGCGAATAGTAGAAGCCGCCCCGGGTGGTGTTCGTGATTTCGATCTGGCCGTCCACACCGCGGTTCTTCATGATACCGAGGTTGGCCCAGGGAGTGTCGCCCCAGGCGGCGCCCATGATGTCGGGAATCTGCGCACGCTGGAGGAGAATCTGGTCGCGATATTCATAGAAGTAGTCAGCCGCGATGCGGACCCGGCGGTTGAAAAGTTCCAGGTCGAGACCGACGTCCGACTTGTGGGACACTTCCCATGTGGCGTCCGGCGACCCCATCTGGAGTTCCGCCATGCCATTGTACCAGTTCTGCGAATCGCCGAAGAGGTAGCCGTTGGCATTCTTGTTCACCGTGGACATGTAGAAGAAGCGCTCGCCGCCGACCGAGTCGTTGCCGACCAGACCGTAGGAACCCCTGATCTTGAGGTGGTTGATCCAGCCGATGTGCCAGAAGTTTTCCTCGGTGGGCACCCAGCCTGCAGACCATGCCGGGAAGAAGCCGTAGCGGTGGCCGCGGGCGAAGTTCTCGGAGCCGTTGTAGCCGAAGTTGAAGTCGAACAGGTATTTCTGCGCGAAGTTGTAGGTGACGCGGCCCGCCCAGCCTTGACGACGGTCCGGCAGGTTCGCCGTCGAAGAACCGGCGGTGAGATCCTTGTAGTCACGCCGGTTGAACATCGCCATGGCGCCGACGTTGTGCTTGTTGAAGGTCCGGTTGTAGTTCAACCGCAGGTCGTAGTAGTAGGCGCGGTTGGACACGTTGAACGCGATGCGGTAGCCCATGGCCGTCTCGTCCTTGATGATGGTGTAGCGGTCCTCGCCCGTGACGGGATCCGTCCCGAGGAACTTCTTGATCAAGGGCTGCTTGTTCCGGGTGACTTCGTTGAAGTAAAAATGGTCGTAGGCGAAGTTGCCTTCGAGCTGGAGACCCGGGGTGATGAGGTGGCTCAGGTCCCACTTGGCGCCGACCGTACCCTGCGTAGTGGAACGGAACTGCTTTGAGAATCCACTGTTGGTCGCGTAGATGTAGGGACTGATCCATTCGTAGGAAGTGTTGCCGCCGCCGAAGGTTCCGTCCGGGTTCCGGATGGGGAAGGAAATCGGCGAGGTCACGCGGAGGGAATTGAATATCACGCCTGCAGGAGTTCCGGGATAGGTGCGGTCCTCGATGATTTCCGCCAAGCCGAGGGACAGGGAGAAATTCTTGGTGAGGTTGATGTCCGCATTCGAGCGGAAGTTGTAGCGCTGCGAGAGGGAGTTCGTGCGGTAGTTATAGGAAGGGTCCTGCTTGAACAGACCGCTCTGGGAGGTGAAGCCCAGGCTGACGTAGTAGCGCACCGTTTCGTTACCGCCCGTGACGGACAGGGTGTTGATGGTCTGGAAGGCATTCTTCCGCAAGGTCTCTTCGGTCCAGTCCACGCTCGGATAGTTGTACGGGTCGGACTGGTCGCGGAAACGTTCGATTTCTTCGTCGGACCAGGGAATCGCCACCCCGCCGACGGTACAAGCCTCGTTCATCAGGTTGGCGAATTCGTAGCCCTTGATGTAATTCGGGAAACGGATGCCGCGGAGGTCCGTGGCCTCCATCCGGAGCTGGATCTTCGGCTTGCCGACCTCGCCTTTCTTGGTCGTGATGAGGATGACGCCGTTGGCTCCGCGCATACCGTACACGGCAGTCGCGGAAGCGTCCTTCAGGATGGAGAAGGAAGCGATTTCATCGGTGTTGATGAGGTTGATGTCCCGTTCCACTCCGTCCACGAGAATCAGCGGGGCTGCATTCACCCAGGTACCCAGACCGCGGATGAGGATGGTGGCCCCGTCGTAGCCGGGCTCGCCGCTGCTCTGCCGCGTGATGACACCCGGCATGACACCGCCGAGGGAGTTGGAGAGCGAAGGAGCCGCGGACTGTTTCAGGATTTTCGTGTCAACCTGGGTCAGAGAGCCGGTGATGGTCGCCTTTTTCTGCGTACCGTAACCGATGACCACCGCATCTTCAAGCGATTCGGAATCCATTTCCAGCTTGAAATTGATGACGCCTCTTCCGTTGATGGGGACTTCCTGGGACTTGTAGCCGATGGCCGAAACCACGAGGATTCCCTCGGGGTCCGTAACGGAAATGGTGTACTCACCGCTGACGCTGGTGACCGTTCCGATGTTGGAAGCCTTGAGCATGACTCCGGCGGAGATCACAGGTTCGCCTGTGACCGCATCCGTGACCGTTCCGGAGATCTTCAATGTCTGCGCATGGCCGGCAAGCGGCAGGACAAACATCAGGAAGGCAACAAGGGCATGGACAAGGGGTCCAGCCAACGCCGCCGACTTCTTGTTAGACTCGAAAGATGGTTCCATAAAATGAAAAAGGTTAAAGATTTTCGTCTGAAAAATCAGTATTTATGCTAAATCGATTTATTGGCTATCAGTGAAAAAAACAAAAATAAAAGGGTTATCTTGAGGATATTTTCGTGTTTTTCCATGCAAATTAACGAACATTGCTGCAATTTTCCAAGGAAACCGGGGAAATTTTTTGCCGGCTGCTGAAAACACTCTTTTGATTTTCACTTTTTATACATAAATTTGCAAAAACAATTTAGCATGCCATTCGCCAAAAAGAAAGGAGTTTCCCTAAAAGACATCGCCCGGCAGGCCGGCGTTTCGCCGGCGACGGCATCCTTCGTCCTGAACGGAAAGCAGAAGCAGTACCGGGTCAGCGACGAGGTCGCGGAGCGTATCCGCAACGTCGCCCGGGAACTCGACTACACCCCGAACGGCTTTGCGAAAAGCCTTCGTGACGGAACCAGCCACACCATCGGAGTCATCGTCTCGGACATCTCCAACCAGTTCTTCGCGGACATCGTCCGGCAAATCGAGACCTATGCGGAGAACGAGGGCTACATGGCCCTGTTCGCGAGCTCGGACGAGAGTGCCTCCAAACTGTCCGAACTGGTGGACCGGATGCTCAGCAAGGAGGTGGACGGCATGATCCTGGTCCCCTGCGCCGGCTCCGACGACACGGTACGCAAGCTGATCGAGAAGGACGTGCCCCTGGTGCTCATCGACCGGTACATTCCCAAGCTCAAGACGAACTACGTCTGCCTCAACAACCGGAAGTCGGGCTACGACGCCACGGCGCACCTGCTGAAGAACGGCTTTTCCAAAATCGGCTTCCTGTGCTACGGCTCCGACATGTCGAACATGAAGGACCGCGCCGAGGGGTACCGGCAGGCGATGACCGACGCGGGGCACAAGGACGACATCAACGTCAAGTTCGTGGATTTCACGGTGATGGAGAAGAGCTGCCGCAAAGGGGTCGACGCCCTCCTGGAAAACGGAGCCGACGCCGTGGTCTTCGCCACGAACTCGATTGCCGTGCAGAGCCTGTACTACCTCAACGAGCGCGGCATCCGCATCCCCGACGACCTGGGCGTGGTCAGCTTCGACAGCGGCAGCGCCTTCGACTTCTTCTACGCTCCGCTGACCTACATCATGCAGCCGCTGGAGAGCATGGCCAAGAAGGCCGTCGAAATCCTGCTGGAGCACCTCCATGCGAAGGACAGCCTGACGCAGCAGGTGGAGGCGGACGGCACCTTCGTGGTGCAGGTTTCCTCGAAACGGCCGCCCCTTTCGCATTAAAACAATTCAGCATATTCCTGAAACAACTCATTCAACAATAGACATCATGAAGACAGCTTACGTCCTTGCCGCGCTGCTGGGCACCCTGTTCGCCCTGGGCGCATCCGCACAGAACAAAGAATTCAACGGACTGGACATGAACCTCGGAAATCTCTCCCGGATTTCCAATGCGGAGACCCGGTCCATTTCCCCCGAAAACTTCACGGGTGAAAAAGGCAAGGGATCCATGGCCGTGCCGAAGGACAACCGGACGCGGAACGTCAACAACGCCTCCTGGGCGGCCCGCGACCTGGGCGAAGGATGGAAGGTGAACCCGTACATCATCATCGAGCCGGGCGAGACCATCACCATCGCCGAGATGGACGGCCCCGGCGCCATCCAGCACATTTGGATGACTCCCACCGGTGTATGGCGGTACACCATCATCCGCATGTACTGGGACGGCGAGAAGACTCCTTCCGTCGAGTGCCCGATCGCGGACTTCTTCTGCATGGGATGGAACGAATATTCCCCGCTCGTCTCCCTTCCGGTCTGCGTGAACCCCGGCAGCGCCTTCAACTGCTACTGGTCCATGCCGTTCCGCAAGCACTGCAAGATCACCATGGAGAATATCAACCCCAAGGATGCCATGACCCTCTACTACCAGATCGACTACACCCTCACGGATGTCCCGGAGGATGCAGGCTATTTCCACACCCAGTTCAGAAGGACCCGCTACAACGAAACTTCCGATTTCACGGTAGTGGACGGCATCAAAGGCCAGGGCCAGTTCGTGGGCGTGTACATGACCTGGGGACTCACCAACAACGGCTGGTGGGGTGAAGGCGAGATGAAGTTCTTCATCGACGGAGACAAGAAGTATCCGACCATCTGCACGACCGGGACCGAGGACTATTTCTGCGGCTCCTACAACTTCGACCGCGGCGGCCGCTTCACCGAATTCTGCACGCCGTATGCCGGACTGGTGCAGGTGATCCGTCCGGACGGCACCTACCGCTCCCAGGAGCGCTTCGGGCTGTACAGGTGGCACATCATGGACCCCGTCCGCTTCAAGAAAGACTTCAAGGCGACCATCCAGGATCTCGGCTGGCGTTTCGACGGGCGCTACCTGCAGCAGCATTCCGACATGTCCGCGGCCACGTTCTGGTACCAGACAGAACCCCATGCCGCCTTCCCCGCCTTCCCGACCTGGAGAGACCTTGAGACCTATTAGGCCCCTGCAAGATGAAGCTTGTAAGACATCTGCTTCTGTCGGCCGTCCTCGTGCCG
>CABTXO010000025.1 GCA_902488725.1 uncultured Bacteroidales bacterium | reverse complement strand
GTAGTACAGGTCATTGAAGGAGGGCATCCGGCAGGAACGCTTTGCGAAGCCGGACAGCCGGACTTCCCGGGTCCCCCGGTCCGCCGCAGGGACGTATTCCCAGACCAGGGCGGGGGACAGAAAGTTGCGGAAGCGGTTCTCCCGGGCGAACCCCCCGGCCGCACCCCCGGCGAATCCGTCGTACACCGCCTGGTCCACCAGCGAGGCGGACAGGTTCAGTTTCCGTAGGGCGGCATGGGCGGCGAGGGCTGTCCAGGAGCTCAGCCGGCGGGGCCGGACGAACCCTGTGAGGTTGGCCTCCATCCGGTTGTACTGGAGGTCCTGGGCGGCGTTGAGCCGCAGGAATCCGAGGGTGAAGAGGTGCGAGGCGGAAAGGTAGGCGCTCTGCCGGGCATAGCGGTTGTCCACGGGCAGGGCGGATGGCTCCTTCCAGGGATCGGTGGTGTACCGGGTCCAGGTGCGGGAATATTTGGCTTTCAGCAGGTTCTGTCCCTGCTGCCAGTTTCCCTGCACGAAGAAGTCCCGGTCCGCCTGCCGGTCCATCGAGAGCACGTCCTGCTGCGGGCGCCGGACCACGGGGCCGGGCAGGCCGCGTTCGGAGTCGTAGAAGTAGATCTTCGCGTCCCAGCGGGCGGCGCCGCGGTGGAAGAAGGCGGCTTCGGCGCGGAAGCTGGCCAGGTCGGTGTTCTGCCGGAGCATCGTGGTGTCGTCCGCCGTGAAGCGGTAGCGGCCGTCCGTGCGGACATATTCCCCGCCCGCCCGGAAGGAGTTGCCGCGGCCGAGATTCCCTTCGAAGGTGGCGGAAGGGGCGAAGGAGCCGAAGGATCCGCCGCGCAGCCGCAGCCGGAGCGTGCGCCGGGCATCCGCGGGCGGAAGCGACTCGAGGTAGAGGGCGTTGGCGAGGGAATATTCCTTGGCGGCCTGGAGCCAGCGGCTGCGCTGCCCGTGGTAGAGGGTGATGGCGCCGAGGTGCTCGGGGGAGAAGCGGCCGAGATCGACCTGCATGTTCTGGGCGTTGTCCACCTGGATGCCGTCGATGAATATGCCCGTGTGTTCGCTGCCGAGGCTGCGGACGTTGATCGTCTTCAGGCCGCCGAGGCCGCCGTAGTCCTTGAGCTGCACGCCGGAAAAGGTGCGGACGATGTCGGCGATGCCGTCCACGGCGGCGATCCGTTCGCGCGGGGCGGAGTCCCCGGCGGCGCTCTGCCGGAGGCCGACGATCCCGGACGCCCGGAGGGTATCCTGCGGCGTTGCGGCAGAGCGGACCGTGTCGTCAAACTCATGCGGCGGAACGGTGAACAGGGCTGGCGGGGCCGCGGGCATCCCCGCCGCCCGGGACGGACCCGGGAGGCAGCACAGCAGCAGCGGCAGGAGGGAAAGCATTCTCATCGGTACAAATGTAGTCATTTCCGCGATCTTTGCTATCTTTGTAAATTATGGAAGCAATCATCCAGGCCATTGAAGTCTTCGCCCTCGTCACGGGTGTCATCTACGTCGTGCTCGAAATCTTCCAGAAGAACCTGATGTGGTTTTTCGGGATTGCCATGGGCCTCGCCTGTGCCTTCTCGTTCGCGGTGCAGCAGGTCTGGGCCCAGATGGGCCTGAACATCTACTACGTGGCCATGTCCGTCTGGGGCATCATCCAGTGGCGCAGGGACGCGAAAAGACTGGATGCGGACCGCCCCGCCGGCAGGACCGGCGCCGCCATCCACCTGCGCCGGCTGGACCGGCGGACGGTGCTCTGGAGCCTGGCCGTCTTCGTCTCCGCCTCCGCCCTGCTGATCGTCGCGCTGCGCTTGCTGGGCGGCAGCGAATCGGATCTGGATGCCGTCGTGACCGTCATGTCCGCCATCGCCATGTTCTGGCTCGCCCGGACCTATCCCGAGGAATGGCTGCTGTGGATCCTCGCCGACTCCCTGCTCACCGTCCTCTGCCTCCGGACCCGCCTCTACTGGATGGCGGTCTTGTATGCCGTCTACGTGGTCGCGGCCGTCTACGGCTGGTACCACTGGAAGAAGCACGGGGTGTATGTCGCCGATACGCAAGAAACCGAAAAATCTTGATGAATATGAAAAAATACCTGCTGGCGGCCGTCCTTTGCCTGACGGCCCTCGCGGTTCCGGGGCAGACCCCCGGGATCGTCTACCGGGACGCATCCGCGTTCCCGCTGTACGGAAAATGCATCGAAAACACCTCCGCCCGCTACGAGCGTCTGCCGGCCTCCTACGAGCAGATGTCCCGCAAGCCCGTGTGGGGCCTGGGCCGGAATTCCGCCGGCTTGTTCATCCGCTTCCGGAGCAATTCCCCCGGCATCCATGCCCGCTGGGAATCCCTGAACGCAGTCCGCATGAACCACATGCCGGCGACGGGGATCCGGGGCGTGGACCTTTATGCGTTGCATGACGGGCAATGGCGCTATGCGGGAACCGGCCGGCCGGACATGAACCGGAAGCTGACCGAAGCGCCGCTCGTCCGGAACATGGACGGGCAGATGCGGGAGTACATGCTCTATCTGTCGCTCTATGACGGAATCACCAAGCTGGAGATCGGCGTGCAGGAGGGGAGCATGCTGGAGGTGCCGGCCCTGGACTATCCCCGCACGGACGGCAAGATCGTGATGTACGGCACCAGCATCCTGCAGGGGGGCTGCGTATCCCGCCCCGGCATGGCTTTCACCGCTTTGATCGGGCGCAGGACCGGCCGCGAGGTCATCAACCTCGGTTTCAGCGGCAATGCCTTGCTGGACCTGGAGATCGCCGAACTGATGGCACAGGTGGAGCGGCCCGGCATCTTCGTGCTGGACGAGGTGCCCAACGCTTCGGCGGACCATATCCGGGAGCGGGGAGAGCGGTTCTTCAGGATTCTGCGGGATGCCCATCCGGACGTGCCCGTGATCTTCGTCGAGGAGCCGGACTTCCCGCACGGAGTCTTCGACCAGGGGAGCCGGGAGACCGTGGCCAAGAAAAATCAGGCGCAGCACGAACTCTTCCTCAAACTGAAGAAGGCCGGGGAAAAGCGGATCTACTACCTCCCGTGCGACCATCTGATCGGAAAGGACGGGGAAGCGACCGTGGACGGAGTCCATTTTACGGATCTGGGCGCGATGCGCTACACCGATGCGATCCTTCCGCTGATCCGGAAGGCCCTCCGCTCCCGCTGACTCATTTGAGCACGGCCATCAGCGCCGCCTCCATGGCCTTGTAGCCGTCCAGGTTCGGATGAATCTGGTCCTTGGAGTAGTCGGCCCGAGTGACGCCCTCTGCGTCGGCCAGCACCTTGGCGTAGTCGACCAGCTTGAAGCGGCTGGCGCGGGCATATTCCCGAAGGCTGTCGTTCAGCCGTTTCACCTCTCCCGAAATGTCTCCGAGCTGCTTCCGCCAGCCGATCTGCGCGGCCGGAGGAACGGTGCAGAGCACCACTTTGATCTTGTTGCGGCGGGCGATCTGGCACATCGACACGATGTTGCGGAAGGTGTTCTCCACGTCGCTGAAGCCGGCATTCCGGGCAATGTCGTTGATCCCCGCGAGGATGGCGACGTACTTCGGGCGGAGTTCCACCACGTCGCGCTGGAAGCGGACCAGCATCTGGGAAGAGCACTGGCCGCTGATGCCCCGGCCGACGAGGTTGCCGGACTGGAAGAATCCGGCGTCCTGCCGGAACCAGGCATCCGTGATCGAGTCGCCCATCAGCACGGCGAGCGGGCGCTTCGCCCCCTTCTCCTGCGCGGAGAGGACTTCCGCATTGGCGTTCCGGTACCGGTCGAAATCGGCCCATTGCTTTTCCTGCGCGGCCATGAACAGAAATGTCAGCAGCAGGACTGCCGTCATCGAGAACTGCTTCATAATTTGTTTCGTTGAAAGATGCAACGGACACAAAGATACGAAATCTCTTGAAAAATCAGTATATTTGCAGACTTCTAAAATTGACCCGACATGATGCTCATCGTTGAAAGCGGTGCCACTAAGTGTGACTGGTGCGCAGTCGAACGGAAGGGGATTCCGGTCTTCGTTCACACGGCAGGGATGAACCTTGCCACCATGCCGTCGGAAGCCATCCGAGCCATCGTATCGGAAGCCGTATCCGCCTTCAGGGCGCAGATTCCCGGCTTCGGATCGGAGGTGCCGGTCCGCAAAATCCATTTCTACGCAGCCGGGCTCCTGGCCCGGGCAGGCGAGTCGGTGCCCGAATCCGCGGCCGCCCTGGACGAGGTGTTCCGCAGCCTGTTCCCGGAGGCGGAACGGGAATATGCCTCCGACCTGCTGGATGCCGCCCGGGCCGTCTGCGGCCGGGAACCCGGCATCGCCGCCATCCTGGGGACCGGTTCCAACAGCTGCTTCTACGACGGGGAGCGGATCGTCAAGAATGTCCGGTCCGCCGGCTTCATCCTCGGGGACGAGGGAGGCGGCGCCCGGCTGGGCAGGCTGTTCATGTCTGATTTCCTGAAGGGTCTGGTGCCCGAGACGGTCGCCTCGGCCTTCGCCGGGGATTTCCAGGTGGACTACATGACCGTCGTCAAGAACGTCTACCGCGGGGATGCGCCCTCGAAGTACCTGGGGTCCTTCGCGCCCTGGATCCTCGCACGCTACCCCTCTTCTGAATATGTCCGCGGCCTGGTCGACGGCAATTTCCGGGATTTCATCGAGCGCGCCCTGCGGCAGTACGATCTGGACCGGTACCCGGTCGGGGTGGTCGGCGGTTTCGGCCATGCGCACCAGGAGATCCTCCGCAAGGTCGCCGGCCCCTACGGTGTTCGTTTTTCGAAAATAATCGCCGCTCCCATGGAGGGGCTTGTCGAATACCATGCGTACAACTGAGCAAAGTTCCCGTTGGAACAACCTGGACAAGATGTCCACCCATGAGATTCTGGACGCCATCAACGCCGAGGACCGGACCGTCCCCGTGGCGGTCGCGGCTACCGTGCCGCAGATCGAAGCCCTGGTGGAGGGGATCGTCGCGCGGGTTCCGCGCAGAGGCCGGGTCTTCTACCTGGGGGCCGGAACGAGCGGCCGGCTGGGCATCGTGGATGCCTCGGAGATCCCGCCGACCTACGGAGTACATGATGTCTTCATCGGGCTGATGGCCGGCGGAGACCGTGCGATCCGGAACGCGGTCGAAGGAGCGGAGGACGATCCCGAGGGTGGCTGGAGGGACCTGCAGCCCTATTCCCTGACCCCGGACGATGTCGTGGTCGGCATCGCCGCTTCGGGCACCACGCCTTATGTGATCGGTGCCGTGCAGCACGCCCGTGCGGCGGGACTGCTGACCGGCTGCGTCACCTGCAACGCCGGCTCCCCGCTGGCTGCCGCGGTGGACATCCCGATCGAGGCCGTGGTGGGTCCGGAATTCGTGACCGGCAGCACCCGGATGAAGGCCGGCACGGCCCAGAAACTGGTCCTGAACATGATCTCGACCGCCGCGATGATCCGTCTGGGCCACGTCCAGGGCAGCAAGATGGTGGACATGCAGCTCACCAACCACAAACTCGTGGACCGGGGCACCCGCATGATCATGGAAGCCACCGGCATTGAAGACTACGACTTCGCCCGCAAGCTGCTCCTTGAACACGGGCAGGTCCGCGCGGCGGTTTCCGCCTGGCAGCACGCGAAATTCCAGGCATGACCTTTCACGAGAAATATCCCTCCCGTCTCCTCGAAGACGCGGTCGAAGCCATCAGCTCCCTGCCCGGTGTCGGGACGCGGAGCGCGCTCAGGCTTGCCCTGCACCTGCTCCGGCAGCCTGCGGAGGGCGTCCACCACTTCACCGACGCCGTGAACCGCCTGCGGGACGAGGCGAAATATTGCCGGATCTGCCGGATGATCTCCGATGCGGAAGTCTGTTCGATCTGTGCCGACAAGACCCGGGACGACCGCACCGTCTGTGTCGTGGAGAATGTCCGGGACGTGATGAGCATCGAGAACACGGGCCAGTACCACGGGGTCTACCATGTGCTGGGGGGCATCATCTCCCCCATCAACGGCGTCGGACCCTCGGACCTCACGATCCGGGATCTGGTGCAGCGGGTCGGTACGATGGTCTCCGGGACTGATCCCGGCGCGGTCGAGCTGATCCTCGCCCTGCCCGGCGACGTGGAAGGGGAGACCACCGCGTTCTACATCTACCGGCAGGTGGAGCCCTACGGCATCAGGGTCAGCGCCCTCGCCCGGGGCCTCGGTTTCGGGGATGACCTGGAATATGCCGACGAATTGACCCTCGGCCGCTCGATTGTCAACCGTCAGCTGTTCAAGCCCTGATGCGGCTCCTGGAGGCCATCCTGCTGGCGCTCTCCCTGTGCGCCGACTGTTTCGCCGTGGCGATCTGCGCCAGCGTCTCCCTCCGAAAAGTGCGGCTGCACGACATCCTGCGCGTCGGGCTCGTGTTTTCCGTCGTCCAGACGGCCTTCTTCCTGCTGGGCTGGGGATTCGCGGACCTCATCGCCGGCTATGTGAGCAAGATCGCCCACTGGATCGGCTTCCTGCTGCTCCTGTACGTGGGCGGCTCGATGATCCGGGAGGGGCTGGAGCAGGAACCGGAGGAGTGCGTGAACCTGGACGGGATCCGCAACCTCCTCATCGCCGGGGTCGCCGACAGCATCGACGCCCTGGCTGTCGGGGTGTCCATGTCCCTTGCACAAAATGAAGCGACGGAGGCCGTACCGGTCTCCGCCGCCATCTTCGGCTGTACCTTCCTCTCGGTCGCGGTCGGGATGCCCCTCGGCAGCCGGATCGGCGAAAAATTCGGGAAGGTCGCCGAAATCGTCGGAGGATGCGTCCTGATTCTGATCGGACTGGACATCCTCCTCGGACTTTTCTAGAGTTTGATCGGCTTGTATTTCGGTACCAGGATCTTCATGATCACCCAGGCCACTAGGTAAGCGATGCCGCAGAAGCAGAACATCAGGAAGTAGCCGCCCTGCTTGCCGGTGAATCCGATGAAGTTGAAGGCCTCGCCCAGGGCGTCGGTCCTGGTGAACAGCATGCCCGCTCCCTTCTGGATGAAGAAGGAGCCGACACCGCCCGCCATGCCGCCGATGCCGGTGATGGTCGCGATGGCGCTCTTCGGGAACATGTCCCCGATCGTCGAGAACAGGTTCGCGGACCAGGCCTGGTGTCCGGCTGCGGCGATGCCGATCAGTACGGCGGGCCACCAGGCGGAATGGACGCCCAGGGGCTGTGCGAAGAGGGCCACGATCGGGAAGAAGGCGAAGATCAGCATGGCCAGCATGCGCCCCTGGTAGGGATTCATGCCTTTCTTGTCCACGAAGATGCGCGGCAGGTAGCCGCCGTAGATCGAGATCACGGTCACGATCGCGTAGAGGGTCGTGATGAGGGCGATCCCCATGCCGGAGGACGAGGTGAAGCCGAACTGGTCGGAGAAGTAGGCCGGCGCCCAGAACAGGTAGAACCACCACACGCCGTCGGTGAAGAACTTGCCCACGATGAAGGCCCATGTCTGCTTGAACGAGAAGCATTTCCAGAGGGAGATCTGCTTTTCGGCCTGTACGGCCGCTGCGGCGGTCTCCGCCGCTTCCCTCGCGTCATCCTGGTGGATGTAGGCCAGCTCTTCGGCATTGACCCGCTTGCTCTTTTCGGGCTTCGCGTACATGAAGGTCCAGAGGATCATCCAGATGTAGCCGAGGCCGCCGATGATGATGAACGCCATTTCCCAGCCGCCGCCGATGCCCTTGTTCTTGAAGTACTGGGCGAGGAGCGGAATCGTCGCGGGGGCGAGGAGGGCCCCGACGGAGGCGCCGGAATTGAAGATGGAGGTCGCGAAGGCGCGGTCCTTTTTCGGGAAGTACTCGGCGGTCGTCTTGATGGCGGCCGGGAAGTTGCCGGCTTCACCCATCGCTAGGATGCAGCGGGCGGCGATGAAGAGCCAGACGCTGGTGGTGGAGATGGCGAGCATGGCGGCCGATCCGGTTTCGGCGGCCATCATGGCGGCGCTGCCGTAGCCTTGCAGCTTGACGGTGAGCCAGCCGCAGGCCGCGTGGGCTACCGCGCCGGTAGACCAGACGCCGATGGACCAGAGGTAGCCCTTCTTCGTGCCCATCCAGTCCACGAATTTGCCCGCGAAGAGCATGCAGAGCGCATAGATGAGGGAGAAGATGGCCGTGATGGTGCCGTAGTTGTTGTCGTTCCAGTGGAACTCAGGGGCGATGAAGTCCTTCCAGGTCAGCGAAAGGACTTGACGGTCGAGATAGTTGATGGTTGTCGCCAGGAACATCAGGGCGACCATCCACCATCTCCAGTTCGTCATCAGTTTCTTGGTGGTGCTTGTCATTTCAGTTCGTTATTTGCGTACTTGTTTGATGATTTCCAATGCGCTGCGGCAGAGCCCGGCGATCCGGTCCCAGTCTCCGGCGGCGATGGCATCCTTCGGGAAGAGGTTGGAGCCCATGCCCACGCAGGTCGCTCCGGCCTTGAACCAGGCTTCCAGATTCTCCTTCTCGGGTTTGACGCCGCCCGTGACCATGATCTGGCTCCAGGGCATCGGGGCCCGGAGTCCTTTCACGAAGGCGGGTCCGAGGACGTCGCCCGGGAAGACCTTGCACAGGTCGCAGCCGGCTTCCTGGGCGATTCCCACTTCGGAGACGGTGCCGCAGCCGGCGCAGTAGGGGATGAGCCGGCGGTTGCAGACGGGGGCGATGGCGGGGTTGAACAGGGGCCCCACCACGAAGTTCGCGCCGAGCTGGATGTAGAGGGCGGCCGTCGGGGCGTCCACGACGCTGCCGATGCCTACGATCATGCCGGGGAGCTCGGCGGAGGCGAATTTGACCAGTTCGCCGAAGACCTCCTGGGCGAAATCGCCGCGGTTGGCGAATTCGAACACGCGGATCCCGCCGTCATAGCAGGCCTTGAGGACCTGCCGGGCGATCTGCGCGTCCGCATGGTAGAACACGGGCACCAAACCCGTTTCCCGGATGGTGGAGAGGACCTCCGACTTGTTGTATTTTGCCATATTCAGTCTGGATTAGCGGGACACGCGGCCGGAGCCGTCCCCTTTCATCAGGTTCTCCACTTCCGCGACGCTCACCTGGTTGAAGTCGCCGAAGACCGTGTGCTTCAGGCAGGAGGCGGCCACCGCGAAGTTCAGGGCCTTTCTGTCGTCGGGGGCGTAGGTGAGCAGGCCGTAGATCAGACCGCCCATGAAGCTGTCGCCGCCGCCGACCCGGTCCACGATGTGGGTGATGTCGTAGCGCGGCGATTCGTAGAGGGTCTTGCCGTCCCAGAGCACGCCGCCCCAAGTGTTGTGGTTGGCGTTGATGGACCCGCGCAGGGTGATGACGACCTTCCGGGCGCGTGGGAACCGCTGCATCAGTTGCTCCCCGACGCACTGGAAGCGACGCTGGTCGATCGCGCCGCCGGTGGCGGTGACATCAAAGCCTTCGGGACGGATCCCGAACACTTTGTCGGCGTCTTCTTCGTTCCCCAGGAGGATGTCGCAGCCTTCCACGAGGGCCGGCATCACTTCGCCGGCGGTCTTGCCGTACTTCCAGAGGTTCTTGCGGTAGTTGAGGTCGCAGGACACCCGGACGCCGAGCCGGTTCGCGGCGCGGACGGCTTCCAGGCAGACATCGGCGGCACCCTGGCTGATGGCGGGTGTGATGCCGGTCCAGTGGAACCAGTCTGCACCTTCCAGCACGCGGTCCCAGTCGATCATCCCGGGCCGGATGTCCGAGATGGAGGAGTGGGCGCGGTCGTACACAACCTTGCTCGGGCGCGCGACGGCACCGGTTTCCAGAAAGTAGATTCCCAGCCTTTCTCCGCCGGTCACGCAGCGGTCGGTCTTGACCCCGTAGGAATGGAGGTCGTGGAGACAGGCTTTCGCGATGTCGTTGTCGGGCAGGCGCGTGACGAATTCGGCGTCGATGCCGTAGTTCGCCAGCGAGACGGCCACGTTGGCTTCACCGCCGCCATAGGTGGCGTCGAACTGCTTCGCCTGGGCGAAGCGGAGGTAGCCCGGTGTAGAGAGCCGGAGCATGATTTCTCCGAAGGTAATGACTTTGGGCATGCGTCAGAAGTTGAAATATTGCTTGGCGTTGCTGTAGGAAATGCCCTGGACGACCTGGTGCAGGAAGGCCATTTCGGAGCGGGGCAGCTTGCCCTTCGCGAGGTCTTCGCCGAGGACGTCGCAGAGGATTCTGCGGAAATATTCATGGCGCGGGTAGCTTACGAAACTGCGGGAGTCGGTGAGCATGCCCACGAAACGGGTCAGCAGGCCGGTGGCGGAAAGGGCGTCCAGCTGCCGGCGCATGCCGAATTCCTGGTCGAGGAACCACCAGCCGGAGCCGAACTGCATCATGCCGGGGCAGGAGCCGTCGCTGAAGTTGTAGGCCATGGACATCAGGACTTCGTTGTCCTTGGGGTTGAGGCAGTAGAGGATGGTCTTGGTCATCTTGCCTTCCAGCGTGAGACGGTCGAAGAACTTGTTGCCCGCCGCGGCGCAGGACACGTCGTGGATGGAATCGTAGCCGGTATCGGGGCCGATGGCGCGGAACATCCGGGTGTTGTTGTTGCGGATCGCGCCCACGTGGAACTGCTGCGCCCAGCCGCTCTCGGCGTCCATGACGGCGAAATCGTGCAGGGTCGCGCTGCGGTACTTGTCGAGTTCCTCCGCATCCGGGGCCTTGCCTTCCAGGGCGCGGCGGAAGATTCCGTCGATCTCGGACTGCGTGTAGTCGGCTGCGTAGAAGTTCTCGAGGCCGTGGTCGGACAGGCGGCAGCCCGTCGAAGCGAAAAAGTCATGCCGTTTCCGGAGGGCCTCCAGCAGGTCTGAATATGCCCGGATCTCCATTCCGGCGGCTTCTCCCAGCCGCTGCAGATAGGCCTGGAAGGCGGCGGGGTCGTCGATCGCCATCGCTTTGTCCGGCCGCCAGGCGGGCAGCACCCGGGTGCCGAAGGGGCGGGCGGCGATCGCCTTGTGCCAGCGGAGGTCGTCGGCGGGGTCGTCCGTTGTGCAGACAACCTCGACGTTGAATTTCCGGATCAGTTCCTGCCCGCGGAACGCCGGGGTGGCGAGCATGGCGTTGCAGGCCTCGAAGATCTCCCGGGCGGTCTCCGGGCTCAGCAGCTTGTCGATGCCGAAGACCCGTGCGAGCTCCAGGTGGGTCCAGTGGTAGAGCGGGTTCCGCATCGTGTACGGGACCGTCTCGGCACATTTCTGGAATTTCTCCCAGGGGGATCTGCCGCCGGTGATGTAGTCTTCGGAGACCCCG
>CABTXO010000024.1 GCA_902488725.1 uncultured Bacteroidales bacterium | reverse complement strand
CGAACCCATCAGCACGGCCACTTTGCCCATGTCGCGCAGACGTGCGGTAATCTCCGGGGCCTGATCACCGAAGGAGAGGGTGTCCACGAAGAGGGACATCGTAAAGCCGATCCCGCCCAGACAGGCGACCGCGATCAGCATCTTCCAGGAAGCCTTGGCCGGCATTTCGCCGGCATGAAGTTTCACCGCGATGAAGCTGGCGAGGGATATTCCCAGGGGCTTGCCGATGAGCAGGCCGAAGAAGATACCCATGCTTACGCTGCCCAGTTCCGGGCTGAAGTGGAAGACATTGAAATAGGAAACGTCCGGGATCTCGACACCGGCGTTCGCAAGCGCAAACAGCGGCATGATGAGGAAATTGACCCAGGGGCCGAGCGCATGCTCCAGGCGGTAGCTCATGCCGATGGAACCCTTTGAAATCTGGGACAGCTGCCGCAGACAGTGCCGCTGGGGGCCGTTCGGGAATTCGCCGGAGGTCGTCTCGATGTTGTTGTATTCATTGAGCCGCTGCAGGTACTGTTTCCGCTTGCGCTGGAAGTAGGCCTCGGTGTAGCGGGGGACCATCGGCACCAGGAAGGCCATCACGACGCCGGACATCGTGGAATGGATGCCGGAATAGTAGAACAGGGCCCAGATCACGAAGCCGGGGATGACGTAGAACGCAAGCCGTTTTTCGCCGAGACGGTTCATCACCAGAATCAGGATGATCAGCAGCAACGCAATGCTCAGCAGACCGAAGTTGATGGCACCGCCGTAGAAAAGGGCTACCACCAGAATCGCGATGAGGTCATCCGCAATGGCCAGAGCGGTCAGGAAGACTTTCAGCGAAACCGGGACCTTGTCTCCCAGGATCGACAGGATGCCGACGGCGAAGGCGATGTCCGTCGCGGTCGGGATGCCCCAGCCGGTGGAGGCGGCCGTGCCGTGGTTGACAAGCACGAATATGAGCGCGGGCGCCGCCACGCCGCCGAAAGCTGCGATGATGGGCATCAGGGCCTTCTTGATGCTGGACAACTCCCCGTTCTTCATCTCCCGGCGGATTTCCAGACCTACCGTGAAGAAGAACAGGGTCATCAGGATGTCGTTGATGAAACTGCCGATGTTCATGCCCCGGGGGAAGAACATGCCTTCTCCGGCCGGGTTCTTGATCCAGAGCGAAAAGTCCGTGTGCAGAATGTTCTGATAGGCATCCTGCGTGAAAGGCAGGTTGGCCAGGAGCATCGCGATCACGACGCAGCCCAGCAGGATCACCCCCTGCGCCCAAGGCTGGTTGGTGAACTTGCTCCTCCGGTGATTGAAGTTCCGGATCCCCTTCGTCCAGGAATAAATTGGAAACAGTCTCATGGCATTGCGATAAAACGCCGCAAAGATAGCCAATTATTCCGTACGTTATTCACCGGATCCTAACGGAAGATCTGGCGCATGGGACGGCCGACCCAGCATTGAGGGGTCTTGAGGCCGAAGATGTAGGCGAAGGTGGCGGCGACGTCGTACTGCATCATGGTTTCCGGGAAGGCGAAGCCCTTTTTCACACGCCTGCCCCAGACGATGTAGGGCGTTTCGAGCTCGCGGAGGGTGAACCCGCCGTGGCCCCGCTTCACGCCGCCGTGGTCGGAGGTGACAACCACGATCGTGTCGTCGTAGATACCGGCATCCTTCAACGCCTGCAGGATCATCCCGACGCTCTTGTCGCAGTCCTGCATGCATTTGTAATATTCGGGGGAGCCCCAGCCATATTTATGGCCCGCCTCGTCCTGGTCGCCGATGTAGAAGGTGAAGAAGGTCGGCTTCTTGTCCAGGATGAACTTCGCGGCCCTTTCCGTGTACTTTTCCAGGGAATATGTTTCCGGCCGGTGGTAGCCGGGATCATAGGCATAATGGTCGACCGCGAGCGTGTCGATGACATAGGCGATCCCGTCCCAGTTGTACAGGGCGCCCGTCACGGATGACGGCATCTGTTCATCCAGCAGGGTGTAGATGGTCGGCGGCATCCCATGGTCCGTCACGCAGGCGGCCGGAATGTCGGGCTTCCTGGAATTCCAGTTTTGGTAGCCGTGCAGTTCGGTCGGCATGCCGTTGAAGATGGACGCCCAGTTGATCGCCGAAGCGGAGGGCATCACGGACCGTTTCGCCAGGGTGTAGCTGCCGTTCTCCATCAGGAATTTGAAGTTGGGAATGTCGGTGGCCTGTTTGAAGCATTCCGCGGACAGGCCGTCGATGCCGATGAACACAACGTGTTTTGCAATTTTCCGGGCTCCGGCGGGCATCCAGGCCGTCGCCAGCACGAGCAGTGCGATTGTCAGTACTTTTTTCATATTCATTGGGTTGATTCGTTTCCATACAGATACTTCTGCTGCGCCGGGGTGAGGGTGTCGATGGCGACGCCCCAGTCGGCGAGCTTGCGGCGGGCGACTTCCCGGTCGATCTCCTGCGGCACATCGTGCAGCATCTCCCCCGGAACGCGCGACAAGGTTTCCCGGCGCTCCGCCAGATAGCGTGCGCTGAGGGCCTGGATCGCGAAACTCATGTCCATGATCTCGGCGGGGTGACCGTCCCCGGCAGCCAGGTTGACCAGCCGTCCCTCAGCCAGGATGTAGACCTTCCGGCCGTTCGGGAGGACATATTCCTGAATATTCGCCCGTGCGGGCTTCTGCGACACGGCAAGTTCGCGCAGCTGCGCCATGCTCACCTCGCAGTCGAAGTGGCCGGCGTTGCAGCAGACGGCCCCGTCCTTCATCGCCAGGAAATGGTCGGCCGTGATGACGTCTTCGCAGCCGGTGACCGTTACGAACAGGTCCCCGAGGGCGGCTGCTTCCGCCATCCGCATGACCCGGAAGCCGTCCATCACGGCTTCCATCGCCTTGACCGGATCGACTTCGGTCACGATGACCCGCGCCCCGAGGCCCTTCGCCCGCATGGCCACCCCCTTGCCGCACCAGCCGTAGCCCGCGACCACGACATCCTTTCCGGCAACGATGAGGTTTGTCGTACGGTCGATGCCGTCCCAGACGCTCTGGCCGGTGCCGTAGCGGTTGTCGAAGAGGTGCTTGCAGTCGGCGTTGTTGACCAGCATCATCGGGAACAGCAGCTTCCGCTCGCGGTTCATCTGACGCAGGCGCAGGATACCGGTCGTGGTCTCCTCGCAGCCGCCGATGACATTCGGAATCAGTGCCGGGTAGTCCCGGTGGATCATGGAGACCAGGTCGCCGCCATCGTCGATGATGAGGTTCGGACCCGATTCCAGCACCCGGCGGATGCCGTGCGCATATTCCTCGGGAGTCGCCCCGTGCACCGCGAAGACGTTCAGCCCCTCATGCGCAAGGGCGGCCGCGACGTCGTCCTGGGTGGACAGGGGATTGCTGCCGGTCACGAACATCTCCGCGCCACCTTCCGACAGCACTTCGCACAGGCGCGCCGTCTTGGCCTCCAGATGGACGGACAAGGCGACCCGGAGGCCCCGGAAGGGCTGCGCCTGCCTGAATTCCCGTTCGATGCCCGCCAGCAGCGGCATGTGGTGCCGCACCCATTCGATTTTCAGTGCGCCGCTCTCCCAGCGCTGCGGATCCCGTATTTCACGCATAGCTTCAATAAAAATCGTTGTCTACAAAGATAGCAATTCTCCTCACTTTTTCACCATAAACGCCGGGCTTTTGCCAACATCCGCCGGAAAGACTTGCGAAGGCGGGCGGGAAAATGTAATTTTGCCGGAAGAAAACAACAAAAAATTCAATGAATATGGGACTTCTGGATGGAAAAGTCGCCCTCGTGACGGGCGCAGCAAGAGGAATCGGCAAGGCGATTGCCTTGAAATTCGCTTCGGAAGGAGCTGACGTGGCCTTCACCGACCTCGTCATCAACGAGGCTGCCGAGCAGACGATCCGCGAACTCGAGGCCTTCGGCCACAAGGTGAAAGGCTATGCCTCCAATGCGGCCAATTTTGACGAAACGCATGCCGTCGTGGGGGAGATTCTGAAAAATTTCGGCAGGGTGGACATCCTGGTCAACAACGCCGGCATCACGAAGGACGGCCTGATGCTCCGGATGAGCGAGACCCAGTGGGATGCCGTGCTGGCCGTGAACCTGAAGTCCGCCTTCAACTTCATCCACGCCCTCACCCCGGTCATGGCGCGCCAGCGGAGCGGCAGCATCATCAACATGTCCTCCGTGGTCGGCGTGTCCGGCAACGCGGGACAGTGCAACTACTCGGCTTCCAAGGCCGGCCTGATCGGCCTGGCCAAGTCCATCGCCAAGGAGATGGGACCGCGCGGAATCCGGGCCAACTGCATCGCGCCGGGCTTCATCATCTCCGACATGACTGCAGCCCTGCCGGAAGACGTCCGGGACGCCTGGATCAAGCAGATCCCGCTGCGGCGCGGCGGCACCCCCGAAGACGTCGCCAACGTGGCTCTCTTCCTCGCCAGCGACCTCTCCGGCTACGTCAGCGGCCAGGTCATCCACTGCTGCGGCGCGATGAACTGCTAGCCGCCCGCCCCCGTTTCAGTACCGGCGGGTCTTGAAATCGAGCGACCGCAATTTCTTGTGGTCGGGATCAAAGAATTGCAGGCGGATCTGGCCTTTGTCCACATCCACTGTCATCAGTTCCCGGTTCTTGTTGCACACGACCGGGAACTTTGCGTCGGTCTTCCCGGACTCGTAGTACTTGTAGTTGTGAATATGCCCGCACAGCATCAGGTCGATGCCCGCCCCGTTCAGGATCGGCACGAACTTGTTTGCGACCACGGCATTGCCGAACCATCCTTTCGGATCCGGCGGGATGTGGCTGAACACGATCCGCACGTCCGCCTCCCGGAAGGCCCTGCAGCCGACCACCTGTTTCAGCCATCGGGCTTCTTCGTCGGTGTATTGATCGGTGATCATGATCCCGAGGTTCCGGATGTCGCCGTCGTACTTGTCCTCGCCGCTGTCCAGGAAGATAAAGAAGAACTTCCCGTAAGCGGCCGTGAAATAGGGCTTTCCGGTCGGGGTCTCCCAGTAGTCCATCCACTTCAGCGCGTCATTCCCGCGATATTCGTGATTTCCGCGGACCGCGTAGATCGGGGTTTCCGAACCGAACAGCGCGGAGGCGGATTTCAGATATTCCGAGACCAGGTCTTTCTCGTCCGCAATCTGCGAGGTCATGTCCCCGTTGAACACCACGAAGTCATACCGCTGCTGCCGGGCATCCGAGAAGATTCTTCTGAACACGGAATCCCCTTCGTGCATGTCGTTGACCGTGGCGATGTGCAGGTGGTCATAGGAGCGCGCCTTCGTCCGGGCCGCAGTGGGATGCGTCTTGACATCCAGGCCGTACCCCGGGGTGTAGGAAATGCCGGTCCGGTCGTACTGGCCGGTCACGCCTTCCATCATGATCCGGTAACGGTACTTTGTGTCGGGTTGCAAGCCCCCGACCGTCACATGGTGCACCTTGGTGACCGGCCGCCGGCCGAAACCGCGGAGGTCATAGTACTTGGCCCGGGCAGTATTGTTCCAATTGGTCCCGTCGTCGGGGGCCAGCTCCACCCAGGAAACCGCATCCATATTCGTGGTCCAGATGACCGTGAAGGAGGAATCGGTTACATTCTGGAGATAGGGTCCGCACACCTGGCGGACACTCGCCGGGAGCGTTTCCTGCTGCGCAAAGACCGGCAGCGACAGCACCAGCAGCAGAAGGCCGATTGCATATTTTTTCATATTCCTGATGAATGAAACAGTCCGGACGCCGTCGGGTCGGGTGCCCGGACTGCATGGTTCTAACGACACTATTCGTACTTGACGACCTTGATCTGGATGTTGTCCAGGTACATGCGGGCCTGCGTCTTGCCGATGGCACCGTCCTTTCGGAACGCGCCGATGCCGATCCGCGAGGTCGCCGTCACACCGGAAAGGGTCACCGTGAAGTGCTGCCACTCATACTTTCGGGCAAGGGTCCATTCCTTCGTCTGCACGGGGGCGGTGGCCACCGGCAGTGTGTAGGATGACACCGTCGCACCGTCAAACACGTCCACACGACCGTTCAAGGCATCCCAAGCCTCGTTGCTGCCTTCCACATAGGGAGCCGCATCGAACTGCACCTCCACCGTGGCTTTTCCGCTCAGGCAGGCGAGTTCCGGTGTCACGATGTCCCCGGTCAGCTTGCTCGCGCCGACTTTGACACAGCCGTTTTCAATGCACATTGCTTTGTGCTGGTCTTTTTCCATCCAGTCTGCCCAAGTTTCCAGTCTCGTTGTCGGGATGGCATTCTTGAGGGTGCTGAACAATCCCATGTGGGTGTTCGTCTTGACGAGGTAGAAGCCGGTCTTGCCGTCCGTGCTCTGCGGATCCTCTCCTGCGGCATTTTTGAGCTCGGTGTCCTTCGAGCGCGTGTAGGAGGAGAAGCCCGGGAAGAGCCGTACCGTTTCGCCGCCCCAGAGGAACTGACCGAAATCCTCGTAGAGCACTACGTCGCCCGCCTTCGCGGGAGAGGACGGCACGGGCACGACCTTGGAGGCCTCCGTCGTGTACTTGCCCACGGAACTGAGATTCTTGGTGGTGTTCGTGACCTTGACCCAATAGTCCGTGGAGGGAGTCAACCCCGGGAACAGCCAAGAAGGACCGGTTCCGAAGGTTTGGTTGTGATACCACTCCCACATTTTCTTGTCCGCCGCAACGGTCCAGCTGATGAGCAGATCCGCACAAGCGGCATCCTTGTAAAGGGCGACCGTATAGTCATCGGCGTTGTCCGTGGCGTTATCCTTGAAATCCGTGAAGGACCAGACCACTCCCACCTGGGTTGCGGAGATGTACCGCGCCTTCTGCACCAGCTGCTTGGGCGCCTCTGTCGTCGAAACCGTCTTCACATCGGAATAATCGCCCTTACATTCCCCGGCAACGGCAATGATGCGTACGTCGTAGGAAGTCTGCGGATCCAGTCCGGTCAAGGCGTAGGTCAGTTCCGTCGTGGAACCCGCCTGCGCAAATGCGGCATCGGAAGACTTCTTGTACTCGACCTGATACTCGGTCGCATTGTCGACCTTGTTCCAGGCCAGGCTGATCTTGTCGGATCCGGCTTCGGCTGCCGTGATGACCGGTTTGGCGAGCTCGATGACCGTGCCGCCGTAGGACTTGACCTTCACGACGATCTCGTCGATGTACATCCGGTGCTGCCCGCTGACACCTTCGCGGGTCGGTCCGATCGCGATGGCACTGGCGGGCGAGACATTGGTCAGCTCAAAATGATAATCCTTCCATCCGCCGGATTCCAGGGTAAAGGATTCTACAGGGACCCGAGTCCCGCTGACCTCGTTGATGGAGATTTCGCCGATCGTGCCGAAGGAAGCGCCGTTGACGATCTCGACGGCCGCCGTGGATGGATCTCTCCCGTAGAGACAGCCCTTGAAGCTGAGTTCGACCGTGGCCGTTCCGGACAGGTTGGACAAGACGGGCGTGACGATCAGGCCGATCAGTTTCGCCGCACCCAGTTTCGCATAGCCGGCACGGGCGCAGATAATGCCGCCCTTGGAGCCACCTTCCGTGATGATGCCCCAATTCTTCAGATGCCGGGTACTCGGGACGCTCTTCTTCAGGGTGTTGAAGAGACCTATTTCCGTCGATGAGGGGACCAGGTAGTAGCCGCCTGCCGACACGGGATTCACGCCGGATGCCGGTGTCATTGTCGTCGCCGAACTGCGTCCTTCGTTTGAATAACCTGCAGCGCCGAAAAGGTAATCGCCGCCCCAGACAAGCTCACTGAAGTCTTCCGCTACGGCGACCTCGCCGGCAGCCACCTTTCCGGAACCGACCGTAACCACCTCGAAGGTCTCAGTCGTGGCGGCGAGCGGCTCGCTGGAGAGCTTGCTTTCCAGGTCCGTCACGACCAGATAGTAAGTCGAGTTCTGTTGCAGACCTGTGAATATGAAGGCGGGCGCTTTCCCTCCGAAGATGCTGTTGTTGACGCCGAAATCCCAGGAAACCACCAGGTCGGAGCACTGCTGGTCGCGGTAAAGAGCGGCGCTGAGCGGACGGCTGAGATCTTTCGATACGCCCGTGAAGTCAGATTCAGACCAGGAGAAGGTCAGCGTAGATGAAGATGCACGCAGCAGTTTCGCAGTCGGAGCGACGAAGCGTTCCACTTCGGGGCCGGTCCCGACACGGAACATGGAAGTGGAGTCCGTCTTTGCCCACATCCATGCGGAGCAGGTATTGGCTGCGCCATCCTCAGATGCATATTCCGCACGGGAACGCACTTTGTAGGCGGTGCCGTTTTTGAGTTCGCTGAACAATACGCCGGATTCCGTCAGCGGGGGCACAAGGGCCTGCGTCATCTCGACAGCACCGGTGATGTTATTGACGATCTGGAACCGCAAGGTCGTGGCACCGGCGTTCAAGGCATCATCCGCATTGAAATCAAAGCCCATCGACGTGGGAGAAGACTTTACAACGTTGTAGGACAGATCCTTGATGCCGACAAGCGTGGAATCGATGAATCCGATGCCAGATTCGTAAGGAAGGGTTTTGCCGTTCAGACCGAGATAGACCCAGTCGGAGAAGACGGATCTAGGGTAATTCGCCCGTACCCGTACGTACAGAGGGGAATATGGCTCGATTCCGCTGAAAGTCGCAGCATCATAGATGTCGTCCGAGACTTTCAAGGTCAAATTCTTGAACCGCTTGTCGGCGCTGTAGTTCGATCCGGTTTCAGCATCGGGCGAGAGCTGGACCGTAAAGCTGGCCGCTCCGGCTGCGACGGCCTTTTTTGCATCCCAAACGACTCCGATCACGCCCTCGGACATCACGGACTCATCTATCCGGAGATTTTCCGGCACAGGTTTGGAGGAATCGGTCCCGGAGTTGATCTCTTCGCCCTTGCAGCCGACCATGGTCAAGGCAGCGATCAAAGCGAGAAATGTCACCAGAATGCCAGTGTTTTTCATGTCGATCAATAATTTCGTGTACAACATAGATAAAATAAGCTCCGTAAGGATTTCCGAGCCCGACACGATGTTCGAAATGCGGCTTGCGCCTCTGACTTCACTGCAAATGTAGATAATTTTTATTATACCCCCACAATATATTAATGCTGATGAAAATATTTGAAAATATGACTATCTTTCTTTGTTTTTGCCTTAATTTTGACAAGCATGGTAACATGCGATAACGCACATTATTAACTATCGGGACTATGATTTGAAAAGCCATAATCATTGAGCCTTGCACGTCGAAATCTGACTTCACGCTCTTCGGAGCACCCACAATTGACACCAGGCAATTATTATGGAAATCAACATGAACTATCGAATCGCATTCTTTGCATCTTTTCTGGCCTTCCTCTGGATGCCGGGAGGGTTGTTTGCGCAAAATCAAACCGTCTCGGGTACGGTCCGGGATGCCCGGACCCAGGAACCCGTCATCGGTGCAGCCGTCATAGTCAAAGGCACTGTGAACGGTGCGATGACAACCGAAAATGGCGCGTACAGTCTTTCCGGCTTAAAAAGTACGGACGTGCTGGTCTGCCAGATCATCGGCTACCAGCCGATCGAAAAAACGGTCGGCCAGCGTGCCCGGATCGACTTCTCACTCGTGCAGGACAATGAACTCCTCGACCAGAGCGTCGTTGTCGGCTACGGTACCTTGAAAAAGAAACAGCTGGTCGGTGCCGTGGAAAGCCTTTCCGGCGAAACGCTGGAGAACCAGGCAGCCCCGAGCCTGAACCGCATGCTGCAGGGCCAGATCTCCGGCCTGAACATCTTCATGAACGATGGAAAGCCTTCGCACAACGGCAGCATCTACATCCGCGGCGGGGCGCAGCACTACTATTCCCGAAAGTCCGCCACCAGTTCCTCGGGCAAGTCCCATTCCATCGGAAACGGGACGGGTGCCCTCGTCCTCATCGACGGGGTGGAAGGCAACCTGAACATGGTCAATCCTGACGACATCGAGAACATCTCCGTACTGAAGGATGCCGCTTCCGCAGCCGTCTATGGCTCCAGAGGCGCGTTCGGCGTCATCTTGGTGACCACCAAGAACCCGACCAAGGACAAGATCAGCGTCAACTACCAGGGGGCCTGTTCCATCAACCAGCGGACGGTTCTCTGGGAGGACGAGATCGAGTACGACGCTTACAACTGGGCCGTGGCCTTCGAGCAGTTCTGGGACGGCGACAGCCGCACGCCGACCGCGGCAGGCAAGTGGCACACCGATGTCAACAACCGCGAGGTCGGACTTACGCCGGAATTCCTGGAAGAACTGAAGGCGCGGAAAGCGCAGGGCTATCCGAATCCGGTCGAAGTGGACCCGGTGACCGGCAACTACAAGTACTACGGCAGCACCAACTGGATGGAGCTCTTCTACAAGCGGTTCAACACGGCGCAGACCCACAACATCAGCATCAACGCTGCCGGGAAACGGATCAAGTACTCCCTGAGCGGACGTTTCTACAACCAGGATGCCATCTACAAGATCGGAAACGAGTTGTTCAAAACCTTCAACCTCCGGTCGAAAGGCAGCATCGACGTCAACGACTATGTGTCGATTGACAACAACACCGCCTTCTTCTCCGACCGGTACGACCAGCCGTTCTTCTCCTACGACATGCCCTTCCTCCGGAACATGGAGCACCGGGGACACCCCCTCTTCGTCCCCACCAATCCGGACGGGACCCACACCTACTGGGGCGAGAACACGGGGTACTGGCGCTTCAAGGAAGGAGACGATTTCGACAACCGCAAGTCCATCAACTTCCAGACGACGTTCGGCCTGACCGTCACCCCGATCAAGGACATCCTCAGCATCCGGGCGGACTACACCTACCAGGCAAGACGCTACGAGTGGGACCGCGTCCGCACGGCTTCGCAATATTCGCCGGCCCCCGGTGTGCTGAACGACCTTTTCCTGGCGGACAAGGATTCCTACCATTCCCGAAACCGGAACCACACCGACTACCAGGCCGCCAATGTCGTGGCCACCTTCACCCCGAAACTCGGAGACAACCACAACCTCAACGTGGTCGCCGGCTGGAACCTGACCGACAGCAAGTACACCAATTACTACATGCAGCGGAAAGGCATCCTCTGGGATTCCTACCCGAGTTTTGAACTGATGGACGGAACGGAATATGCCGAACCGAACGACTACCTCACCTCCGTGGGGCTGGTCGGCTTCTTCGGCCGCATCAACTACACCCTGTTGAAACGGTACATCCTGGAAGTGGCCGCCCGCTATGACGGCAGCTCGAAATTCCCGACAAACCAGCAATGGGGCTTTTTCCCTTCGGCCTCCATCGGCTGGCGGGTCAGCGAAAAAACCTGGGTGCACTGGGCGGGCGGGTGGCCCGGCCACCTCCAACTCACGGGCCAACTCGGG
>CABTXO010000023.1 GCA_902488725.1 uncultured Bacteroidales bacterium | reverse complement strand
GGGGTTGAACTGCTGGAAGAGCTGGGGCTGGATCGACAGGGGATTGTCAAGCCCGCGGAAGATCAGGAAGGCACCCGACCAGAGCGCGGCCGTCGCGATGCCGCAGCCGAGCTTGCCGGAAGGCTTTTCCGACTGGAAGATGCCGAACAGGGTATAGACCGACACGGCGATCAGGGCCAGGGCCCAGATGTTGAAGCCGATCCGGCTCCAGCCCGTCGCGAAGCTCTGCGTGTAGTCACGGGCAAACCAGGTCAGCGAGGCTCCGTTCTGGTGGAATGCCATCCAGAAGAAGATCACGACTGCGAACACGAGGATCAAGGCCACGATGCGGTCCTTGGTCTGCTTCGGGGTCAGTTCCACGACTTTTTCCTGCGCTTTCGTCGCCTGTTTGGCGTTGACGTCCGCATGCTTGAACCACTTGCGGAAGCCGAAGTAAATCAGCATCGAAGCGATGAGCGAGATGCAGGCGACCGCAAATCCCATGTTGTAGGAAGCGGAGAGATGGTCGATGTAGTACGGACAGAACTGGTCCAGTCCCATTCCGGCCACATGCGGATCCGGCATCTGGACCGCAAGATCCGAGAGGCGGGTGGTGTCGGCGGCCTTGATGGTCCCGTTCATGAACTGGTGCGCCAATGCCGGTATGTCGGCCTTGTAGACCAGGCCGGCCTTGCCCAGGAAGCGGTTCGTGATGGCGGTCGCGGCGGAGGGAGCGAACATTGCGCCGATGTTGATGGCCATGTAGAACAAACTGAACGCACTGTCACGCTTGGCGGCGTATTTCGGATCGTCGAAGAGGTTACCGACCATGACCTGCAGGTTGCCCTTGAAGAGGCCCGTGCCGATGGAGATCAGGGCCAGCGCCCCGATCATCAGGGCGAAGCCGATCCAGTTGGCGGCGGAAGGGATGGACAGGAATGCGTAGCCGAGGAACATTACGCAGATGCCGGTGACGACGCATTTGCCGAAGCCGATCCTGTCGGCGAGCCAGCCGCCGATCACGGGCATGAAATACACGGCAGCCAGGAAAATGGCATAGACCTGGCTGGCTGCTGCCTGCTCCAGGCCGAACTTGGCCTGCACGAAGAGCATGAAGATGGCCAGCATGGTGTAGTAGCCGAAGCGTTCTCCCGTGTTGGCCAGTGCAAGGGCGAAGAGCCCCTTGGGTTGTCCTTTGAACATAAAATCTATCATTAATAGAGTGGTTGCATTTCAGTTTGCTAATATAGTTTTTTGTGCGGAAACTTCAAAATGAAAGGCCATTCCCTTACCATCTTTTTATTTTTGCTGCGAATTTGTTATTTTTGTCAATTGCGATATCGGGACATGAAGATCGGGATAACGCTGATGCATGGATTCATGCGGGGCCTTTCCGCCCTGCCGCTCGGGTTTCACTATGCCTGGGCGGGCTTTTTCGCATGGCTGTTGAAGGATGTCCTGCGCTACCGCCGGAACGTCGTCATGATCAATCTGGCCCGTTCGTTTCCCGACAAAAAATACTGGGAACTGAACGACATCTCCGCCCGGTTTTACCGTCATTTCGGCCGGATCATCGCCGAGGCCGTCTGGTTCGGCGGCTGCCGGAAGGAAGAACGGCTCCACCGTCAGCACCTCGTGGAGGTCACGAATCCGGAAGTCTTCGACCAGGCTTTCCTGTCTTCCCCGGGTGTCATGATGCTGGTCTCGCATAGCGGCAACTGGGAACTGCTCGGTGGCCTGGCCTGCTACGACTACCGTCCGTCCCATGAACGGGTCTTTCCGGTCAACGACGTGGCCGTTGTCTACAAGCCGCTCACCAGCCCCTTCTGGAATGAAATCATGCGCCTGAACCGCTGTGCTCCGGTCCTGCACTATGATTATCCGGGCTACATCAGCCATCTGGAATTCCTGCGGCACGCCCTTGCCCACCGGCATGAGAAGAAGGCGTACATGGTCCCCGCCGACCAGTATCCCTACAAGGATGCAATGGCCCACGATTCGGTCGATTTCATGCACCAATCGACCCCTACCATGCTGGGAGGTGCCTCTGTGGCCCACAAGCTGGGCATGAGCGTGCTCTATGTGAACATGCGCCCGGTCGCCCGGGGCCGATATGAATGGACCTACACGGAAATATGCCCGGACGCCTCCCGGATGACCCCGCACGAGATCATCTCGGACTACTACACCCTTCTCCAGCGCGATCTTGAGCAGACGCCCTGGAACTATCTCTGGACCCACAAACGTTGGAAATAATTTGACATGACCATGAAACACAGCCACAACTTTTTGCAGTTCCTGCTGGGGGGCCTCGCCCTGTCGGCCGGGACACTGCAGGCACAGGACCCGAAGGGGACCGTGACCTATTCACTTCCGCAGACCTCCATCACGCTGGTGGTGGAAGCCACGCAGGAATCCTTTTTCGCGGGGCCCTATGCAAAATATGCCGAGAAGTATCTCGGCGTGACCGCCGGGCAGCAGGACCGGAAAACCTGCACCCTGGGCAGCGTGAAGATGATCCCGCACATCGAGGCGGACCCCGCCGCCCGTTTCTTCATCAATCCGGACAAGACCGCTTTCCTCTCGCTTTCCGCACAGGGACTGGTGGCGTTGGCCGACGGTGGTTTCGGCGAGGGTTCCCAATGGCGGTTCGCCGCGCCGCGTGCGGCCGACTTTTCGGACAAGGGTGTCAACGCCAACCTCACCGCTGCTTCCGCGACCCTGTACCGGGGGGTGGAGCAGAACGCTTCCTTCAACCGAGTGGCCGTCCAGCAGAACATGGTGGTGGAGAAGTCCGTCGAACAGCGGGCCAAGGAAGCCGCCGACATGATCTTCGAGCTGCGCCGCAAGCGGGTCCAGATCGTCACGGGGGACACCGACGCCACCTACAGCGGGGAGGCGATGGGGGCGGTCCTGAACGAGATCTCCGCCCTGGAGAAGGAGTACATGTCCCTGTTCATCGGCTACAGTGAATTTCAGCCCCAGACGATTACCTGCGACGTGGTCCCTGTCAAGGACCGGAAGAACCAGACCTACGTGGCCTTCCGTCTCTCCGACACCGACGGGCTCGTCTCCGCCGACAACATGTCCGGAAAGCCTTACCTGCTGGAACTGGTGCCGCAGGAGATCGCCGAGCCCGCCGGGCGCGGAGTGTCGGCCCGGGGCAATGTGGCCGTGTACCGGATCCCCGCGATCTGCACGGTGAAACTGACGGACGGCATGCAGCCCTTGCTGCAGAGCCGGGTGCCCGTCTACCAGCTCGGCGTGGAGAGTTCCTTCCCGCTCGGAAAATAGCACACATGTTTCATTAACCAATATTCACGATGACAATCAAAGATTTGCAACCCAAGAACGTCTGGAACAACTTCTATCTGCTGACCAGACAGCCTCGCCCTTCGAAGCACGAAGAAAAAGTCCGGCAGTTCCTCCTCGACTGGGGAAAGGAACACGGCATCGATGTCAAACGGGACGACACCGGCAACATCATCTTCACGGCTCCGGCCACCAAAGGCTTCGAGAACCGCAAGGGCATCATCATGCAGGCACACATGGACATGGTTCCACAGAAGACGGCGGACACGCAGCATGACTTCCTGACGGATCCGATCGAGACCCGCATCGACGGGGAGTGGGTGGCCGCGAAAGGCACGACCCTCGGAGCCGACAACGGCATCGGCGTGGCCATCGCCATGTCCGTGCTGGAAGACAAGACCCTCAAGCACGGACCGCTCGAGGCCCTGATCACCTACGACGAGGAGACGGGCATGACGGGTGCGAGCGCGCTGAAGCCGGGCGTCCTCAAGGGCGACATCCTGCTGAACCTGGATTCGGAGCAGGAAGGCGAACTCTGCACCGGCTGCGCCGGCGGCATCGACGGTTCCGCCGACTTCCGCTACCGGACGTACGAAGTGCCCGAAGACACCGTGACCTACAAACTCACGGTGAAAGGCATGAAGGGCGGCCATTCGGGCATGGACATCGCCCTGTGCCGGGCCAATGCGAACAAGGTGCTCTGCCGGATCCTCGCCGCCACGATCAATGCGTACGAGGTCAAGGTCGCCGACATCAAGGGCGGCTCCTTGCGGAACGCCATCCCGTTCGAGGCGGAGGCCGACCTGGTCATCCCGTCCAAAAACGTCCGTGCCTCCAAGGCGGCCGTCGAGAAGATCTTCGCGGACATCAAGTTTGAGTACCAGTATTCCGATCCCGGCATGATCCTGCTCTTCGAGAAGCAGCCGAAGAATGCGGCCCGCTACATCAGCCCCAAGGTCATCGCGACGGCTCTCAAGGCCATCCTGGCCTGCCCGCACGGCGTGAAGCGGATGAGCGACACCCTGCCCGGCCTGATCGAGACCTCCACGAACATGGCCATCATCCGCACCGAGAAGGGGCATCTGCGTGTCCATTCCCTGACCCGCAGCTCCATCGACGCAGCCAAAATGGCCTTCGCCGATTCGATCCGCTACACCTTCGAACTCGCCGGTGCTGAATATTCCACTTCCGGCGCCTACAGCGGCTGGACGCCCAAACTGGGTACCCCGATGATCAAGGTGCTGGAGGACACCTACCGGAAGCTCTTCGGGAAGGAACTCAAGATCACGGCGACCCACGGCGGCCTCGAGTGCGCCATCATGGGAGCAAAGTATCCCAACTGGGAGATGGTGTCCATCGGGCCCACCATCGTGCATCCCCACTCTCCGGACGAGCGCGTGAAGATCGACACCGTCGGCGCCGTCTGGAAGTTCGTGACCGCCGTCCTCGAGAACGTTCCCGCCAAATAGTTTTGCCGAAAGCCGAAAAATGCGTATATTTGCAGTCCTTTTTGGTTGGCATACGTTCCAAAAAGGATTGCAAATTATTTATTATTAAACAATTACAAGATGGTAAAACAGTACGAAACCGTTTTCATCGCTACTCCCGTTTTGTCTGAACAACAGATGAAGGAAGCGGTTGCCAAGTACACGCAGCTCATCAAGGACAATGGGGGCGAAGTGGTGTACGAAGAAGACTGGGGACTCCGTCAGCTGGCCTATCCGATCCAGCACAAGACCTCCGGCTTCTACTATTTGATCGAATTCCGGGCGACGCCCGAATTCGTAGATGTCCTCGAGACCCAGTATCACCGTGACGAGCGGGTCATCCGCTTCATCACCGTGGCCCTGGACAAGGATGCCGTGGCCTATGCCGAGCATCGCAGAGAGAACCGCAGGAAGAAGGCCGAGGCTCCCGTCGAGGAGGTCCCCGCGAAAGCGAAGAAGGCCGAGGTCGAAGATGTCGAAGACGACGTCGAAGAAACGAATGAAGACAACGCTTAATCCAAGGAGGAAAGACTATGGCACAGACTGATGCAAAGAGTGGAAAAATCCGTTATCTGAATCCTCCTACCGTCGAGGTGAGGAAAAAGAAGTACTGCCGTTTCAAGAAGGCGGGCATTAAATACGTGGATTACAAGGATCCCGAATTCCTGAAAAAGTTCCTGAACGAGCAGGGAAAGATTCTCCCGCGCCGCATCACCGGAACCTCCCTCAAATTCCAGCGCAAAGTGGCCCGGGCCGTCAAGCGTGCCCGTTCCCTCGCGCTGCTTCCGTATGTAACCGACCTGCTTAAATAAATAGGAGAGACGCGTCATGAAGATCATTTTGAAGAAAGAAATCGCCAACCTCGGCGAAGCCGGGGATGTCGTGGAAGTGAAAGCGGGGTATGCGCTCAACTATCTGATTCCGCAGGGATACGCTGCTGCCGGAACTCCTTCCGCGCTCAAGCATCAGGCTGAGATCGTCCGTCAGCGCGCCCACAAAGAGGCAAAGCTGGTGGCGGATGCCGAGGCGCTGGCCAAGCGGATCGAAGAGATGCCCGTCAAGGTTGCCGTCAAGGTGAGCGAAAGCGGGAAGATCTTCGGTTCCGTCACGGCAGCCCAGCTGGCCGATGCGCTGCAGAACGTGGGCATCGAGGTGGACAAGAAGAACATCACGGTTCCTGCCGACATCAAGAAGCTCGGCGAATACGAGGCTTCCGTGAAGTGCTACAAGCAGGTCAAGGCCGCCCTCAAGTTCGAGGTCGAATCCGAATAATCCTGTCATTGAATATGCAGAAGGCTGGTGGAATCCCTTCCACCAGCCTTTTTTTTGGCATCTCCTGGCTCGCGTCAGCGTCCAATGTCATTCCGCACGCATCAGCGAGCGGTTGAATCTGCTGCCCGGGCAGGCCCGGGGCTATTCCGGGAAGTTGCCGCGCTTGTCCTGGACGGAGTGGATTCCGTCGAGCGGGCGGCGGTAGTCCTTCGAGGAGAAGAGGTCGAACTGACGGTTGACGTCGGATTCGGTCATGCCGGTGACATTCTTGCGAACGAGGTACTTGAAGGTGGTCGAGCTGCCGCCTTCCGGGGAGCCGTTGTAGTCGCCGATGATCTGCTGGAGGTTCCAGCCGTTGGCGCTCAGCCAGTTGAGAACGCTGACGATGGAGGGAAAGTACCGGACACGGGTGCGGCTCTCCAGCACTTCGTTCCGGGAACGGCTGGGTTCCTGTCCGTAGTCGACCGTGATCATGACCTGCTCGAATTTCCGCCAGCTGACATCCACGATCGCATAGAGGTAGCGCTCGTTCAGGACCGTGCCGTCCTGCTGCTTCACGGATTCCTGTGCGGACAATTTCAGGGAAGGGATGCAGGCGCACAACGCCACCAGCGCGCACGCTGCGATTTTGTGAAAACGTATCATGGCTTATCGGGATTGGTTTCTTCGTCTTTCGGCTTGTCCTTGTACTTGAAGCGCCGGATCTTTTGGGTGGCCGTCTTCTCGAAGTCATCCTTCATCGCCTCCACGTCGCTGATCTTCGACTGCTTCGAGACATGCTTGTTGACATATTCCAGAACGGTCTTCTTGCGATCTTCGAGCATCTTGAAGAAGTTGTCCTCGCGCTCCTGGTTCCAGTTCAGCACGCTGTCGTCGAACTTGATGAGGGCCACCAGCCTGCCATCCCGCTCCACCACCAGCGAGTCGTTCACCCCGCGGATGTTGTTGATGAGCTGCTCGATCTCCTCCGGATAGATGTTCTCCCCGGAAGGTCCCACGATCATATTCCCGAGACGTCCCTTGATGTAGTAGCGCCCCTTGGAATCGACCGTCGCCAGGTCGTTGGTCCGGAACCAGCCGTCGTCCGTCAGCACCCCGCGCGTCCGTTCGGGATCGCGGTAGTAGCCCAGCATGACATTGTCGCCCTTCACCACGATCTCGCCCTCGCCGGTGGCCGGATCCACGTTCTGGAGCTTCACTTCCACATTGTAGGCCGCCACCCCGATGGAGCCGACCTTCGTCTTCCCGACCACGGCGTTCGTGATCAGGGGTGCGGTTTCCGTCAGCCCGTAGCCGATGGCATAGGGGAAGTGCGCCTTCAGCAGGAAATCCTCGACGGTCGGATCGAGCTTGGAGCCGCCGATGCCGAAGAATTTCAGCTGTCCGCCGAAGCTGGCCTTGAGCCGCCTTCCGATGAACCAGTACAGCAGCCGCGGCAGATGGTCCTTCATCCAGCTGAGGACCCGGCTTTTCTCGATGACCGGCACGACCGCCGTCTTGTACACCTTCTCGATGATGAGGGGCACCGAACACATGATGGTGGGGTGCACCTTCGCCATCGCCGCCATCAGGATGGACGGGGGGGGCGGGTTCTGAATATAATAGACGCACCCGCCCACATAGAGGGGATAGAGCAGGCTGAAAGCCATTTCGTAGGTGTGCGACATCGGCAGGATGGACAGCCAGTGGTCACGCTTGTGCGCCTTCTGCGCATGTGACGCCGCGATGATGTTCTGGCAGAAGTTCCGGTGGCTGAGCATCACGCCCTTGGCGTTGCCCGAGGTGCCGGACGTGTAGATGATCGAAGCCAGGTCGTCCGGCTGCGGCCGGGTCACGCGCCCTTCGCAGGTGAAGGCGGCGTCGTCTTTCCGGATGAGTTCGAAGGTCTCGATGTCGATGACCAGGGTCATTTTTGCGGCCGTTTCCTCCGACAGTTTCGGCAGCATCCGCTTTGAAATGAAGATGGCCTTGCACTCTGCGTGGTTGAGGATGTTGTCGACCTCGCTCTGGGACGAGTCCGGCAGGATCGGGACGGTCACCCGTCCGAAGGGTACGCAGGAAAACATGGCCACGGTCCAGTTCGGCATGTTCTGCGAGAGGATCGCGATCTTGTCGCCGGCGCTGATGCCGTACCGGTTGAACCGCTGGGAAAGCTCCAGGCACTTGTGCCGGAAGGATTCGTAGGAATATTCCTGACCGCCGTCCACGAAGCGCGACAGCGGTCGCTTGGCGAAACTGTCCGTGCAGTAGTCGAACAGTTTCGCAAGGGTCGTCACAAAGGTCTCCCTGCTGGTGGTGAATCTTCTGTATCTGTCTGGCATGTGGCTTTTTGTCAATGAGTTGCGTGTCAGTGCGTGATGTAGCCCTCCGGATGTCTTCCGACCAGGTGCATTTCTTCGTACAAGGCCTGAATGCGGTCCGTGTCCGCGCGCGCATCCTCCGTGAGCTCAACTTTCGAACCCACGCTCACGCGCTTGCGGCCCCAGTCGAAATAGCCCATGTACACGGGGCATCCGACTTCTTTGGCAATCAGATGGTAGCCGGTCTTCCATTTCCGGGCGGGCTTCCGGGTGCCTTCCGGGGCAATCGCGAGATGGAACTCGTCCACCTTCTCCATTTCGGAAATCAGGCTCTTGACCATTGCGGCAGCGTTGCTCCGGTCCACCGGGATGCATCCCGCCTTGCGGAGCAGTGCCCCGACGGGCCAGAAAAAGAATTCCTGCTTGATCATCACGTGGGCCTGCTTCCCGAACTGGGTGTAGAACAGGTAGGAGATCAGAAAATCCTTGGCGGATGTGTGGGGGACGCCCAGCACGATCGCCTTCTTTTCGGTCATGGGGCCTCCGACCGTGGTCCAACCCATCTTCTTCAGCATCCAGCCGCAGAATTTCGCCCAATTGCCCATGATGTCAAATGTTCACGTCTTCCAGTTCTTCTTCGCTCCGCAGATTCGCCCGGATGAAATTCTGCCGGTCGATGGTGTTGTCGCCCATGTAGAATTCCATGATCTGGGACATCGACTCTTCGTCCGAAAGTTTCACCAGGTCCAGCCGCATTCCTTCTCCGATGAAGGTCGCGAACTCGTCCGCCGAAATCTCTCCCAGACCCTTGAACCGCGTGATCTGGACCGCCGTCTTCAGGTCCGCGACCGCCCGGTCCTTCTCCTCCGGGGAATAGCAGTACCGCCGTTCCTTCTTGTTCTGGACGCGGAAGAGGGGCGTCTGGAGAATCTGCACGTGCCCGCGCCGGATGAGGTCGGGATAGAACTTCATGAAGAAGGTCAGGACCAGCATGCGGATGTGCATGCCGTCGTCATCGGCATCGGTCGCGATGATGATGTTGTTGTAACGCAGGTTTTCGAGGTCGTCCTCGACCCCCAGGGCGGAGATCAGCAGGTTCAGCTCCTCGTTTTCGGCCACCCGCTTGTGGCTCTCCTTGTAGCAGTTGATGGGCTTTCCGCGCAGGCTGAAAACCGCCTGAAAATTGGCGTTGCGCGTCTTCGTGATGGTGCCGGAGGCGGAGTCGCCCTCCGTGATGAAGATGCTGGAAAGTTCTCCGAAATCTTCTTCCGCACCTTTGGGCATCTTGTCTCCGAAGTGGTAGCGGCAGTCCCGGAGCTTGCGGTTGTACACGTTGGCGCGCTTGTTCCGCTCCCGTGTTTTCTTCTGGATGCCCGCTATCTCTTCGCGCTCCGCCTGGGAAGCCTTGATCTTGTCTTCGATGAGCGGCACGACATCCAGGTGCATGCGCAGGTAGTTGTCCAGCTTGCGCGCGACGAAATCGTTGACGAAGGTGCGGATGGTGGGGCCGCGGTCAATCTCCAGCGACCCGTCCGGATTCTGGATCTTCTTCCCTTCGGCGTCCGTCTTGAACTTCTCCCACATGTACGTGGAACCGAGTTTGGTCTTGGTCTGGCCTTCGAAGTTCGGTTCCTGGATCTGGATGCTGATGGCGCCGATGATGCCCTGCCGGCAGTCCTCCGGTCGGTAATCCTTCTTGAAATAGTCCTTCAGCGTCTTGGCGATCGCCTCCCGGAAGGCCGCCAGATGTGTCCCGCCGTCGCGGGTGTTCTGCCCGTTGACGAAGGAGGCGATGTTCTCGCCGTAGGAATTGCCGTGGGTCAGCACGACCTCGATGTCTTCGTCCTCCAGGTGGATGGGTTCGTAGAGCGGAGTTTCGGACAGGTTCTCCTTCACCAGGTCCAGCAAGCCGTTCTCGGATTTGTACGCAGTACCGTTGAGCACGAGGGAGAGACCCTTTTTCAGGTAGGAATAGTTCTTGACCATCGTCTCGACATATTCCATGTTGAAGGCGAAACTTCCGAACATTTCGTTGTCCGGGGTGAAGGTCACGAGGGTGCCGTTCTTTTCGCCGGTCTTCTCCGTCTTGCCGCTGTCCTTCAGCTCGCCCCGCTCGTAGCGCGCCCAGGCGCATTCCCCATCCCGGAAGGAGGCGACGTAGAATTCCGACGAGAGGGCATTGACGGCCTTCGTGCCCACGCCGTTCAGACCCACGGATTTTTTGAAGACCTTGTCGTCGAACTTGCCGCCGGTGTTCAGCTGGCTGGTGGCCTTGACCACGGAATTCAGCGGGATGCCCCGTCCGAAGTCCCGGACGGTCACTTGCCGGTCCTGGATATCGATCAGGACCTGCCTGCCGAAGCCGGCCGAATATTCATCGATGCAGTTGTCTATGATTTCTTTCAGCAGCACATAGATGCCGTCCCCGGGATTCGATCCGTTCCCGAGCCGTCCGATGTACATGCCCGGACGGCGCCGGATGTGTTCGACCCCTTCCAGCGTCTTGATATTGGCGTCTGTATAATTACTTAGGTGCTCATTGGCCATAATGCAGCAAATTTACAAAATTATCTTCATATATTTGTGGAAAGATATTTGCAAGGAAGGAGTTGTCATGAAGAAATTTTGGCGCATTTTCATCCTCGCCGCCGCACTTTCGGCGGCTCTTGCCCCGGGCCTTTCCGCCCAGGGGAGCAAGTCCGGCAATGTGTTCGGCGACCGGGTGCAGTTCGACAAGACGATCCATGATTTCGGGGATATCCAACTCTCGGACGGTCCGGTGACTGCGACCTTCACGGCGAAGAATGTCGGGAAGGAAGCCCTGGTCATCTACAACGTAGTCTCTTCCTGCGGCTGCACCGGTGTGGAATGGGCGCGGCAGCCCTTGCGTCCGGGCGAGAAAGGGACCATCCGGGCAACCTACGACAACAGGAACGGCGCCGTGCCCTTTGACAAGACCCTGACGGTGTATTTCTCCGGCATCAAGCAGCCTGTTATCCTGCGGCT
>CABTXO010000022.1 GCA_902488725.1 uncultured Bacteroidales bacterium | reverse complement strand
GCAGAACGGCGGGTTCATCCCCGGCGTAAAACCCGGCAAGAAGACGATGGAATACCTGGATGCCATCATGGACAGGGTCACCCTGCCCGGCTCCATCTTCCTGGCCCTGATCGCCATCCTTCCGGCTTTCGCCCGGATCGGCGGCGTGAACGACCAGTTCGCGAGCTTCTACGGAGGAACATCCCTGTTGATTCTTGTGGGCGTCATCCTGGACACGCTTCAACAGATCGAAAGCTACCTGTTGATGCGTCACTACGACGGCCTGATGAAGACCGGACGTCTGAGCGGACGCTCCGGAATGTAACTTTGATAATTTGAGATCGATGGTCAAGCCCAAGACAGAAGAAGAGATAGCCCTGCTGCGCGAGAATGCCATTCTCGTCTCCAAGACGTTGGCGGAAGTCGGCAAAGCGGTCGCCCCCGGTGTGACAACTGCGAAGTTGAACGAGGTGGCCGAGACTTTCATCCGCGACAACGGGGCCATACCCAGCTTCCTCGGTTTCGAAGGCTTCCCCGCAGCCATCTGCACTTCCGTCAACGATGTCGTGGTCCACGGATTTCCGTCCGACTATGTCCTCAAGGAGGGCGACATCGTGACAGCGGACATCGGCACGCTCTACAAGGGGTACAACGGTGACTCGGCCTACACCTTCCCGGTCGGGGAGGTGGATCCCGGGACCCGCAAGCTCCTGGAGGTGACGAAGCAGTCCCTGTACGAGGGAATCAAGGCGGCTGTGGCAGGCAACAGGACCGGCGACATCGGACACGCGGTGCAATCGTACGCGGAATCATTCGGATTTTCCGTGGTCCGTGAACTGGAAGGTCACGGGCTGGGCAAGAATATGCACGAGGAACCCGGCGTTCCCAATTACGGGCGCCAGGGGCATGGATGCAGACTTGTCGACGGAATGGTGATCTGCATTGAGCCGATGATCAATGCGGGAGGCAGAGGGGTCTACGTGGCCCGGAACGGCTGGGCCGTCCACACTGCCGACCACAGGAACGCGGCGCATTACGAACTTACGGTTGTTGTCCGGCATGGCAAGGCTGAACAACTGTCGACCTTTGATTATATAGAAAGTGCTGAAAAATTTTAAAGTGTTATTTCAATGTCCAAACAAGTAGCGATAGAACAAGACGGGAAAGTCATCGAGACGCTGCCCAATGCAATGTTCAAGGTGGAGCTTGAGAACGGTCACGTCCTGCTCTGCAACATCTCCGGGAAAATGAGAATGAATTTCATCCACATCCTCCTCGGAGACCGGGTGCGTGTTGAAATATCACCTTACGATTTGACAAAAGGAAGAATTTCTTTCAGATACAAATAAAAATATTCACGATATGAAAGTCAAAACATCCATCAAGAAGCGCAGCGATGATTGCAAGATCGTTCGTCGGAAAGGCCGTCTTTACGTCATCTGCAAGAAGACTCCCAAGTTCAAGATGCGCCAGGATTAACCGTCTGTTGTAAAAACAAATAAAGTCAAAGATAAATTATGGCAAGAATAGCCGGTGTTGATTTACCGAACAACAAAAGAGGAGAGATAGGGCTTACCTATATCTTCGGGATCGGCCGCAGCTCCGCGCGGGAGATTCTCGAGCACTGCGGGATCGATTACGACATCAAGGTCGGAGACTGGAATGACGAGCAGGTCGCTGCGATCCGTTCCCTCATTTCCGAGGGGTACAAGATCGAGGGCGAACTCCGTTCCTCCGTCCAGATGAACATCAAGCGTCTCATGGATATCGGTTGCTACCGCGGGATCCGTCACCGTATCGGCCTGCCTGTCCGTGGCCAGAGCACGAAGAACAATGCTCGCACCCGGAAGGGCAAGAAGAAGACCGTTGCGAACAAGAAGAAGGCAACCAAGTAAAATCGGATGAATTATGGCAAAAAAAGCAACATCATCAAAGAGAGTTGTGAAGGTTGAAGCTACGGGCCAGGCCCATATTTCATCGACCTTCAACAATGTGATCATCTCCTTCTCCAACAACCAGGGGCAGGTGATCAGCTGGTCATCCGCGGGGAAGAGCGGTTTCAGAGGTTCCAAGAAGAACACGCCGTATGCGGCCCAGGTCGCTGCGGAAGATGCCGCGAAGACTGCTTTCGACGCAGGGCTCCGCAAGGTGAAAGTCTTCGTGAAGGGCCCCGGCGCAGGCCGTGAGTCGGCCATCCGGACCATCAACAATGCAGGGATCGTCGTCACGGAGATCGTCGACGTGACCCCGATGCCCCACAACGGATGCAGACCGAAAGGCCGTCGTAAGGTATAACTTTTAAAACAGCATTACCATGGCAAGATATACTGGTCCCAGAACTAAGATCGCCCGTAAATTCGGCGAACCCATATTCGGAAGCGACAAGGATTTCGAAAAGCGGAATTATCCTCCCGGACAGCACGGCCTCGCATCCAAGCGCAAGAAGCAGCGCGAATACGGCACCCAGCTCAAGGAAAAACAGAAGGTCAGATACATGTACGGGCTGATGGAGCGTCAGTTCCACAACACGTACCAGAAGGCGACCCGCATGCCCGGTCTGAGGGGTGAGAACCTGCTCATCCTGCTCGAATCGCGTCTGGACAACATCGTGTACCGGATGGGCATCGCCCCTTCCCGCGCCGCTGCGCGTCAGCTTGTGAGCCACGCCCACATCACGCTGAACGGAGAAGTCTGCAACATTCCTTCCGTGCAGGTGAAGCCCGGTGACGTCGTTGCCGTGCGGGAGCGCTCCAAGAGTCTGGAAGTCATCCAGAAGAGCGCCGCCTCTGCCGCGAAGTACTCCTGGATCGAGTTCGACCCCAAGGCACTTTCAGGCAAGTTCCTGAACATCCCTGCCCGGGCGGACATCCCTGAAAACATCAATGAACAGCTCATCGTTGACCTGTACTCCAAGTAATCGTAACACCTAAAAGAACAAATCATGGCAATCTTAGCATTTCAGAAACCGGACATGGTGACCATGCTCGAAGGGAGCGATACAGTCGGCCGATTCGAATTCAAGCCCCTTGAGCCTGGATACGGCCTGACGATCGGCAATTCCCTCCGCCGCGTTCTGCTCGCCTCTCTGGAAGGTTTTGCCATCAGTCAGATCAAGATCACGGGGGTGGATCAGGAATTCGCCACGATCCCCGGCGTGATCGAGGGTATGCAGGACATCATCTTGAACCTCAAGCAAGTGCGGTTCAAGCGGATGGTCGACACCATCGATTCTGAAGTGGCAAACATCGTGGTCAGCGGTAAGAACGAATTTACCGCGGAGGATATTTCCAAAGGATTGTCTTCTTTCAAGGTGTTGAACCCGGAACAGCACATTTGTACCCTTGAGCCTTCCGTGACGCTCGAGATCTCCCTGACCATCACCAAAGGCCGCGGATTCGTTTCTGCCGAAGAGATGCGGGATGAGAACGTGCCGATCGGAACGATTCCCATCGATGCGATCTACACCCCGATCCGGAAGGTCAACTGGACCGTGGAGAACTGGCGTGTCGAGCAGAAGACCGACTACGAAAAGCTCAATCTCGAGATCGTCACCGACGGATCCATTCTGCCGAACGTGGCGCTCCAGGAGGCGGCCAACATTCTGATCTATCACTTCAAGCTTTTCACGGACGACAAGAAGATCTCCCTCGAAAGCACGGTCGAGCCCGATTCCAAGGAATTGGATGAAGAGTCGCTGCGCATGCGGCACCTCCTGCTCACCAAGCTTTCCGACATGGGCCTTTCCGTCCGCGCCTACAACTGTCTGAAGGCTGCGGACATCGACACTTTCGCCGACCTGGTTTCCTACTCTCGGAACGAACTCATGAAGTTCCGCAACTTCGGTAAGAAATCACTCAACGAAATCGATCAGATCGTGGAAAAGATGAAGCTCCAGTTCGGGATGGATGTCACAAAGTATAATATTGAACCCAAGAAAAAGAACGTATAGAAATGAGGCACAATAAAGCAATCAACCACCTTGGCCGGAAGAGTGGCCATCGCAAGGCAATGTTGGCCAACATGGCGTCCTCTTTGATCGAGCACAAGCGGATCACGACCACCCTCGCGAAGGCCAAAGCCCTCAAGATGTATGTGGAACCGCTCATTTCCAAGTCGAAAGAGGACACGACCCATTCACGTAGAACCGTGTTCAGCTACCTCAAGAACAAAGAGGCCATCAAGGAACTGTTCGGCACCATCGCCCCGAAGATCGCGGATCGTCCGGGCGGGTATCTGCGCGTGCTCCATGTCGGTTTCCGGCAGGGCGACGCTGCGGACATGGCACTGGTGGAATTCGTAGACTTCAACGAGGCGGCTCTCGAGCCCGCTCCGAAGAAAGAAGGGAAGAAGGCCACCCGTCGCAGCCGCGCGAAGAAGGCCGCACCCCAGGAGGAAGCCCCGAAGGCGGAAACGCCTGAGGCTGAGGGACCTGAGGAAGGTGAGAAGTAATTTATTCGAATTTTGGGCAAAGCGGCTGGATTTTCCGGCCGTTTTGCTTGCAGATTCCATTAAACCGTTATAATTCTGAATATGTTGAACCATCTGTTCTATATGGTGCCTGCGGCATCTGTCATTGCTTTGTTTTTCGCCTGGCTGTTCTACCATCGCATGATGCAGGAGAGCGAAGGCACCGTGACCATGAAGGAAATCGCCCAGTATGTCCGCGAGGGCGCCATGGCCTACCTCAAACAACAATACAAGGTCGTCGGAATCGTGTTCATCATCCTTTCCGTGTTGTTCACAGTTCTGGCCTACGGTCTCGGAATCCAGAACCGCTGGGTTCCTTTCGCCTTTTTGACAGGCGGTCTCTTTTCCGCCCTGGCCGGGTACATCGGGATGCGGACCGCAACGTTTGCTTCCGCCCGGACTGCGAATGCGGTCGGAAAGTCGCTCAATGCCGGACTCAAGGTCGCCTTCCGCTCCGGGGCTGTCATGGGGCTTACCGTTGTAGGGCTCGGCCTGCTGGACATCTCCATCTGGTGGCTTGTCCTGAACGCTTTCGTGCAGGAAGCCACGCCTTCTCAGAGCCTCGTGGTCATCACCACGACCATGCTGACTTTCGGCATGGGCGCCTCGACACAGGCCCTGTTCGCCCGCGTGGGAGGCGGCATCTACACCAAGGCCGCCGACGTGGGCGCCGACATCGTCGGAAAAGTGGAGCAAGACATTCCTGAGGACGACCCCCGCAACCCTGCTACGATTGCCGACAACGTCGGTGACAATGTGGGCGACGTTGCCGGCATGGGGGCCGACCTGTACGAATCCTACTGCGGCTCGATCCTCGCCACGATGGCCTTGGGTGCGTCCGCCTATTTCGGCGATGTCGATGCGCAGATGAAGGCCATCTTCGCCCCGATGGTGATCGCAGCCATCGGCGTGGTGCTCTCCATTCTCGGAATATTTGTGGTCCGCACCCGTGACGGAGCAGGCCTGAAGCAGCTGCTCGGCTCCCTGAGCGTGGGAACCAACCTGAGCGCCGGTCTGATCGCGGTGCTGACCTTCGTGATCTTCCATGTCCTCGGCTTCACCAACTGGTGGCAGCTGAGCCTGTCCGTGATCACCGGCCTGCTCGCCGGTGTCATCATCGGCAAGATGACGGAATACTACACCTCCCATTCCTACAAACCGACCCGGAAGCTCGCCGAAAGCTCCCAGACCGGCCCCGCGACCGTGATCATCCAGGGCGTGGGACTCGGCATGATCTCCACGGCCGTTCCGGTCCTCACCATCGGGGTGGCGATCCTGTTGTCTTTCGGCTTCGCGACCGGCTTCCACTACACGCCCGACGTGCTGAGCCAGGGTCTGTACGGCATCAGCATCGCGGCGGTCGGCATGCTTTCCACGCTTGGAATCACCCTCGCGACCGATGCCTACGGTCCCATCGCCGACAATGCCGGCGGCAATGCCCAGATGAGCGAGCTGGATCCCACCGTCCGGGAGCGTACGGATGTCCTGGATGCCCTGGGGAATACGACGGCTGCCACGGGCAAGGGCTTCGCCATCGGTTCAGCGGCCTTGACGGCTCTGGCGCTGCTGGCCTCCTACATCGAAGAACTCAAGATCGGTTTCCAACACCTCGGCAAGTCGATCGCGGGCGTGGCGGACATCTCCACCGCCACGATTCCGCAGATTGTCGCGCACTATGACATCAACCTCATGAACCCGGTCGTGCTCGCGGGCATATTCATCGGTGCCATGATGGCCTTCCTGTTCTGCGGCCTGACGATGAATGCGGTCGGGCGTGCGGCCCAGAGGATGGTCGTCGAAGTCCGCCGGCAGTTCCGGGAAATCGCAGGCATCCTGGAAGGGAAGCAGCGGCCGGACTACACCAGTTGCGTGCAGATCTCCACCAAGGCCGCCCAGCACGAGATGATCTTCCCGAGCCTCCTGGCCATCGTCGTCCCGATCCTGGTCGGGGTCTGCCTCGGTCCTGCCGGCGTGCTCGGCCTGCTGGCCGGAGCCTTGGGCGCGGGATTCATCCTCGCAATCTTCCTGGCCAATGCCGGAGGGGCCTGGGACAATGCCAAGAAATATGTCGAAGACGGCCATTTCGGCGGCAAGAACTCGAGCTGCCACAAGGCGACCGTCGTGGGCGACACTGTCGGCGATCCCTTCAAGGACACGTCCGGGCCTTCCCTCAATATCCTCATCAAGTTGATGAGCATGGTTTCCATCGTGATGGCCGGACTGACCGTGATGTTGCACCTGTAGGGAGGCTGCTCCCGTTGAAAAGACCGACCGATCCGGCCGGTCTTTTTTGATTTCTCACATCTTTCCCGTACATTTGTTTTCTACTCACGATCTCGGAATATGAAGAAGGTTACCATCAGAGATGTTGCGCGTGAGGCCGGGGTGTCGGTCACGCTCGTTTCGTTTGTCATGAATGCGAAAGTCGGCAAGGACGGCCGCCTGGACTGTCCGGTCAATCCGCTCACGGCCGACCGTGTGCTGAATGTCGCCAAAAAGCTCGGCTATCGTCGCAACAACGCCGCCGCCTCCCTGCGGAGTGGTCGCTCCCACTCCATCGCCGTGATCGTGTCCGACATCGCGAATCCCTTCTTCGCGGAGATCTGCCGTTCCATCGAAAACATCTCCTATCGGGCAGGCTACTCCGTGATCTTCGCCAGTTCCGACGAGAATCCCGAAAAGCTCTCCCGGCTGGTCGACACGATGATCGGCTACAATGTCGAAGGCCTCATCGTCGCCCCCTGCCTGGGCGGCGAAGCGGCGCTCAACAAGGCAGTAGACCTCGGCATCCCCACCGTCCTGATCGACCGCGACATTCCCGGCAACGCCTATGGAAGGGTCCTCGTGGACAACGTGGATGCCGGCTACATGGCCACGAAGTACCTGATTCATCAGGGAATCGGCAAAATCGAAATGATTTCCTACCTCTCCGGCGTGACCAGCCTGACCGACCGCGAAGCCGGCTACCAGAAAGCCATGGAGGAGTCCGGACTGCAGGACGACATCAGCGTCCACCGCATCGACTATCAGGCGGAAGCCGCCAAGAAGGGGGTCATCGAGATTTTCCGCTCCGCCTCCAAACGCGGATGCGAGGCCTTCGTGCTCCCGACCAAGAAGATCTCCATGTACGGTTTCAACGCTCTGAACGTGCTGCGGCTCAACCTGCCGAAAGACTTTTCCTTCGTCTGCTTCGACGACAGCGACATCTACGACCTGAACAAGCCGGTGGTGCCGCATGTCATCCAGCCGCTCAGCGACATCGCCGACAAAGCCTTCGCCCTGCTCCGCCGGATGATCGACAAGAAAGCCACGGAAGAAGAAAAGAGCATCACCCTGCAGGCGAAATTGGTGCTCGGCGGTCCCTTCGGTTCCGAGCCCACCGTCGCGACATTCTAAGGAATCCGCTTATTCCAGGGTCCACTCGGCCCCGTCCTTGGTGTCTTTGACCGAGATGCCGAGGGCTTTGAGGTGGTTGCGGATGGCGTCGCTGAGCGCCCAGTCCTTGGCCTCCTTGGCCTTGGCGCGTTCCTCCAGGACCATATTCATGAGTCCGTCGATGACCTGCTGCCCCTTTCCGGCGCCGGCCCCGTCCGCAGCCTCGTCCTTCAGGCCGAGTACGCCGCACACGATCCCGTCGAAGACCTGCAGCAGGGCCTCGAAGTCACCTTTGGACAGTTTCAGCGAGCCGTCCTTCGCACTGTTCACGAGCCGCACGGCATTGAACACGTGCGAGAGTGCGACCGGGGTGTTGAGGTCGTCGCAGAGCGCCTCGTATGCGCCCTGCCAGATTCCTTTCACCGCTTCGTTCTGCGCCGGGCAGGTCTCCGCCGCGACCGCATCCAGGAATTCGCCGTATTTCAAGGAATATGCCGGGCTGCCTTCGGTGCCTTTCGCCGCCGATGCCACGCCGGACTCCTTCGCAAGCGCCCGCAAGTCCTTGGCGGCCTGCAGCACCCGCCCGAGGCCCTTTTCTGCCGCCTGCAGCGCCTCGTTGCTGAAGTCCAGCGTGCCGCGGTAGTGCGCCTGCAGGATGAAGAAGCGTACGGTCATCGGGGAATAGGCCTGCGTGAGCTTCGGGTGGCTGCCGCTGAACAGCTCGGGGAGGGTGATGAAGTTCCCGAGCGACTTGCCCATCTTCTGCCCATTGATGGTGATCATGTTGTTGTGCACCCAGTAGCGGACGCCCTGCGTGTGCCGGGATGCGACGTTCTGGGCGATTTCGCATTCGTGGTGGGGGAACATCAGGTCCATGCCGCCCCCGTGGATGTCGAATTCCTTTCCTAGGTATTTCTCGCCCATCACCGAGCACTCCAGATGCCAGCCGGGGAAGCCTTCTCCCCAGGGGCTGGGCCAGTGCATGATGTGCTCCGGTTCCGCCTTCTTCCAGAGGGCGAAGTCGTAGGGGGCCCGCTTGTCACGCTGGCCGTCCAGGGCGCGCGTGCCTTCCATCGTGTCGTCCAGATTGCGGCCGGACAGCACCCCGTAGTGATGGCTGCGGTTGTATTTTTCGACATCGAAGTAGACGCTGCCGTTGCTGAGGTAGGCGTATCCCGCGTCCAGAATCTGCTTGACGGTCTCGATCTGCTCGATGATGTGGCCGGAAGCCCGGGGTTCGATGGACGGCGGGGCCACGTTCAGCAGCCGCATGGCCTCGTGGTACCGGAACGTGTAGGTCTGCACGACCTCCATCGGTTCCAGCTGTTCCAGCCGGGCTTTCTTCGTGATTTTGTCTTCTCCCTCGTCCGCATCATGCTCCAGATGGCCCACATCGGTGATGTTCCGCACGTAGCGCACCTGGTAGCCCAGATGCTTCAGCAGCCGGAACAGCACATCGTAGGTCACGCCCGGCCGGGCATGGCCCAGGTGGGCATCCCCGTAGACGGTCGGGCCGCAGACATACATCCCCACATGTCCCGGTTGGATCGGGACGAACAGTTCCTTCTTCCGCGAAAGGGTGTTGGTCAGATAGAGCGCTCTCATATTCCTGATATATATATTTTTCAAATGTAAGAATATTTTCGGACATATTCCGGAGGGGGCCCTTCGGTGCGCCACCGCCGAAGGTCTCCATGCGGAAAACTCAGAATCTTTTGTCTGTCAGTAAGTTATGACGATGCTGCAATGGAAGCCTGCCCCGTTTTTCGCCAAGGCCTCCAGATGGTTTTATTGTAAGATATTCATAATTAGATAATTATAGAATATCCGTCCGGAGGGTGCCCGAAGCGGACGGTCCGCTAGCGCACGTCGCGGCCGAAGCCGTTGAGGGCGATGCCGAAGTTGAGGCTGCAGGGGTGGCAGGGGGAGCGGAAGTTGGTCTTGGCGACGTAGAGCCGGAAGCGGAGGGTGGTCTCGCTGTAGGTGCGGCCGTAATAGCCGAGGATGGAATACTGCCGCCGCAGTTTCCAGTCGCCCTGCAGTCCGGCCAGCATCCGGAACCCCGCCAGTTCCTCGGTAATGAGCTTGCCGGAACCGTCCTTCTGCAGATATTTGTTCGCCCGGGCGATGAAGCCTGCGCCCGCCCCAGCGAACGGCGTCAGCGTGAAGTGTGCGTTGTCCAGCACGTCGCAACCGGCGGAGAACTCGACGGCACCCCCGCTGATCCGTTCGCCGGCACTCCACGGCGAGATTTTCTCCGGGTCATCCTTCTGCCAGAAGGGGACGTCTTTCCGCAGGGAGCCGAAAGCCAGGATCGCGTTCAAGTCCAGGCGCAGCCGTCCGTAGGCGGTTTCGAACCCGAATTCCATGCCGTACCGGGGCGAAAGGAAATCCGCCCCTTCGCCGAGGAAATATTCACCGGCGGCCCCCAGGTGCCACCCGATGCCCCATTTGCCCATCGGAATGACAGGTTCTGACAGCCCGCCGTCCGGTTCGGCGAGCGTCTGGTTCAGATTGGCCTGGTATTTCCGCACGACGGCCGTGTCGGTGCCGTGCCGGGAAGAGGCGATGAATTCGTTGACGGCGTTGTCGCAGACGGTGGCGTAGAAATTGCCGATGGCGTCGGGGCGGCTGGTCCGGTTCGTGTCCAGTTCGTGCTGCATCTTCCGGCGCGTGGCCTCGGCCAGGTCGAAGATGACCTGGTTGAACAGCAGGGCCTCGTGCACGTCGGTCCCCGTCTTGATCCAGGAATTCACCTTGTCCATGTAGGTCCGGGTAACCGGCCGGTCGAAACGGAGGTTTCCGAAGCGGAGGGTCTGCTCCTCCTGCTGCCAGCCGTGGGCCAGTACGGAGGTGGCCTTGTCGTCGAGGGACCACATGTCGCGGACGGTGAAATCTTCGAGGGTCAGTCTGCCCGCATCCCAGTAGCGGATGCTGGACTTGTAGTCCTGCGCCAGTGCCGTCAGGCCGAGCAGGGCCAGGCAGAGCAGCGCGGTGGCAAGTTGCTTTTTCATGTTCAGGAATTTGAATTCTGTAGCCCAAGATACGACTTTTTTCTGCAGGAGGCAATGTGCACGTTTTCGTCTATCTCTGCATCAGAGTACAATGGAATGCTGACGATGACAATATCGGCGCAAAGGAGGTTTGAAGTGGAAAAGATCACGAAAATGCAGTATGAATATGTCTTGGAGCGGATCGAAGATCTGCTTCCGGTCGTCGACGGCTATGCCGCACCCTCGGCATTCCGCCCGCCGCCATGCTCGGCGGCTTGCGGTGAAGGACTACAGCAGAAAATCCGTGATGTTTTCCGGAGTGATGACGCGGAATGTCGCATCCGGATAGGCATTGATGAATGATGCTGGGGGATTAACCGGTTTGCCTGCATGCCATTTGAATTCGAATGCTTCCAGGCGGCCGTCTTGCTCTTCAATTAAATCTATTTCTTTTTGTTGCAGCGTACGCCAGAACCAGGGCCGGGCAAGGCTTCCGGAATATTCAAGCATTTTCATCCGCTCCGTCATCAGGAAATTTTCCCAGAGGTGTCCAATCTCTTCGGGTGTACGGGCTTCGTATGCCGTCTTCTGCCCGAAGAAAGAAGTTCGGAGTACGAGGGCACGGGAATAGACTTTTCGGCTTGGTTACACTTCGGT
>CABTXO010000021.1 GCA_902488725.1 uncultured Bacteroidales bacterium | reverse complement strand
GTGGACGGCCATGCCGAAAACCGCCCCGCCATCCACAGCCCAATTTTGAAGAGCCTGTCACTGAATATGTTACAAAAGCCTCCGTGGACGGCCATGCCGAAAACCGCCCCGCCATCTACAAGCGGTTTTGTAAGTAATTGATTCAGAATGCCGCCTGGAGGGCCATGTGGATGGCGATTCTGAGAACAGGGTGCGGTTCCGGCGAGCGGTCCGGGGTACTCCCGGATGTCGGTGTGCCGTGCCCCCTACAGCCCCGGTGCGTCTGTCGGAGGGGAGTGTGGTGCGGAGAAGAGCGGCGCCCCCTACAGCCCCGGCGCATCTGTCGAGGGGAGTGTGGCACGGAGAAGAGCGGCGCCCCCTACAGCCCCAGCTCGTCCTTCAGGGAACGGAGGAGGTCGAAGGCCTGGAGGGGGGTGAGGTTGTTGAGGTCGGCGGCCTTGAGCTGGTCGCGGAGGGAACTGAGGAGGGGGTCGTCCAGCTGGAAGAAGGAGAGTTGGAGGCTGCCGTCGCTTTCGACGGTGCCCGCCTTCGTCTGCACCGGCTTCCGGATGCCTCTGACCCTTGAAAGATCTTTCCTGGAGCGGGGAACCCCTACGGAGCCCGCCCCGCCGGACAGTGATTCGGCGGAGGAGGGAACATTTTCAGGGAGCGAAGCCGAACTTTGCCGGCGAGGGCCTTCTGGAGAAAAGCTGTCAGCAGATGTGGCAGAAGGGGCAGATGCAACGGAAGCAGCAGATGTGGCAGAAGGGGCTGAAACGTGGGATGAAGCACCATCGTCCCCGCTCCCGGAGGCTTCGAGGGCCTGGAGGGTACGTTCGGCGGAGGCGATGACCTCCCGCGGCATCCCGGCCATGCGTGCCACATGGATGCCGAAACTGTGCGCCGTGCCCCCCTCCTTCAGCAGCCGCAGGAAAATCACCTCCTTCCCGACCTCCTTCACCGCCACATGGAAATTCTTGACCCGGGAATACGTCTCCGCCAGGTCGTTCAGTTCGTGGTAGTGCGTCGCGAACAGCGTCTTCGCCCCGTGACCATATTCATGAATATATTCCACGATCGCCCGGGCGATGGACATCCCGTCGTAGGTCGAAGTGCCCCGGCCGATCTCGTCCAGCAGCACCAGCGAACGGGCCGAGAGGTTGTGCAGAATCATCGCCGTCTCCAGCATCTCCACCATGAAGGTGGATTCGCCGCGGGAGATGTTGTCGGAAGCGCCGACGCGGGTGAAAATCTTGTCGAAATAGCCGATGCGGGCGGAATCGGCGGGGACGTAGCAGCCGATCTGGGCCAGCAGCACGATGAGGGCCGTCTGCCGCAGGAGGGCCGACTTGCCGGCCATGTTCGGCCCCGTCAGAATAATGATCTGCTGCCGCTTGTCGTCCAGATGGACATCGTTGGGAATATATTCTTCGCCCGGCGGCATCAGGGTCTCGATGACCGGATGGCGGCCCGCCTTGATGTCCAGTTCCAGCGCGTCCGTCATCTCCGGCCGGCAGTAGCGGTTCCCGGCCGCCAGCGCGGCGAAGCCAGACAGCACGTCCAGCCGCGCGATGATCCGGCAGTCGGCCTGGATCGTCCGGATGTTCCGCTGGATCTCGGTGACCAGGTCGGCGAACATCTGCGTCTCCAGCGCATAGATCCGCTCCTCCGCCCCGAGAATCTTCTCTTCATATTCCTTCAGCTCCTCGGTGATGTACCGCTCCGCATTGACCAGCGTCTGCTTCCGGATCCACTCCGGCGGCACCAGGTCCCGGAAGGTGTTGCGGACCTCGATATAGTACCCGAAGACGTTGTTGTAACCGATTTTGAGCGAGGAGATTCCGGTACGTTCCGCCTCCCGCTGCTGCATATTCAGCAAGTAGTCCTTGCCGCCCGAGGAGATGTCCCGCAGTTCATCCAGCTCCGCGCTGACACCGGCCGCGATCACCGGCCCCTTCCCGACCGCGGCGGCCGGTTCCGGCTGCATCGTGCGGGTGATGGTTTCGAGCAGCTCCGGGCAGTTCCGCATCCCGTCCAGCAGGGCATCCAGCGCGGCGACGCCCTTGCCCTTGCACAGCGCGGCGATCGGTGCCATCTCGGCCAGCCCGCGCCCCAGCTGCATCACTTCCCGCGGGACGATCTTGCCGGTCGCGGCGCGGGACAGGATCCGCTCCAGATCGCCGATGCCGCCGATCCGGCGCTGCACCTCCTCCCGGTCATCCGCCGCCTCCAGGAAATGCTGGACGATGTCGTACCGCCCGTTCAGTTCGTCCAGGTCCATCACCGGCATCGCCAGCCAGCTGCGCAGCAGCCGGGCGCCCATCGGGGAAGCGCATCTGTCGATCACGCTCACCAGCGAAACCCCTTCTCCGCCGACTCCGGATGTGAATATTTCCAGATTCCGCAGGGTGAACTGGTCCATCCACACGAACTTGTCCCGGTCGATCCGGGACAGGGAGCAGATGTTCCGCAGACCCGTGTGCTGCGTCTGTTCCAGATAGACCATCAGCGCCCCGGCCGCACAGATGCCCAGCGGGAAGCCGTCCACCGCGAATCCCTTCAGCGAATCGATGCGGAACTGCTTCTTCAGCCGCTCCACGGCCGCCTCGTAGACGAAGGCCCATTCCTCGACGGAGGACACGTAGAGCTGCTCCCCGAACCGCTCCTTGACTCCCTTCTCGTAACCCCGCTGCACCACGATCTCCTTCGGATGCAGGGAAGAAAGCAGGGTGCCGATGTAGTCCAGCTCCCCCTGGGCGATTTGGAACTGGCCGGTGGAGACATCCAGAAAGGCTGCCCCGCACTGATTCTTTTCGAAGCACAGGCCGCAGAGGAAGTTGTTCTCCTTCTGGTCCAGCAGCTGCTCGTTGAAGGCGATGCCCGGCGTAACGAGTTCCGTCACCCCGCGCTTCACGAGTTTCTTCGCGAATTTCGGGTCTTCCAGCTGGTCGCAGACCGCCACCTTGTAGCCGGCGCGGACCAGTTTCGGGAGGTAGGTGTCGATGGCATGGTGCGGGAAGCCGGCCATGTCCACGAATCCCTTGTCCCCGTTGGACTTCCGGGTCAGCACGATGCCCAGCACCTTGCTGACCAGCACGGCGTCGTCGGAATAGGATTCATAGAAATCCCCCACCCGGTAGAGGAGCACCGCTTCGGGGTACTGCGCCTTCACCGAGAAAAACTGCTTGATCAGCGGGGTGTCTTCGAGAATCTTTCTTTTCGCCATGCCGGGTCCATTCGTCCAATGTACAAATGTACGGAATATTCCCGTTTTTTCATCGCATGGCCGTCCGGGAAGCAGCCGTCAGAACATGTAGGCGAAGCCGACATGGAAATAATTGACCTTCAGCGGTGAAGATTCGCTTCCGGCGGTGGCGCGCTGGTTGAGCATGCCCCAATCGTAGCCGACGCGGAGCTGATAGTTCTGTGCGAATTCGATGCCTGCTCCGATACCGGGCTTGATGTCCAGCCGGTTCAACTGCTTGTAATCTCCCGAGTAGAGGGAATAAGAATTGTTCTGTTCCTTCCAGGTCGCCGAGACGCCCACCGTTCCGGTCACGCCGGCGAAGCCGAAGACGGCCAGTTCCGGCGAGAAGAAGTATTTGTAGGTGAGATGGATGGGCACGTGGACCGCATGGATGGTCTTCTGGTAGAAACTGTACTTGTAGTTCAGAAGGGCATAGACGACCCCGACTTCCACGCCGAGACCGCCCGTCAGGGTGGTTTCATTCAGGACGCCGATATAGAGTCCGTTTTCCGTGTCCGTGTCGGGGTGGACGATGCTGCTGGAGATGTTGCGCGTGCTGAGGTAGCCGGCGGTCGCTCCGAACCGTGACTGGCCGGAAAGGTTGAGGGACACAAGAAGCAGCAAGGAGGCTGCCAGAATCTTTACGGTTGTTTTCATGATTTGAAGAGTTGGTTGACAGTTACAAATAGTAAAGATACGCACGATCGGCGTGATTTCCAAAATTTATTTATGCACACTTCACCGGCACACTTCACCGAACGGCATGAACAGATTTGAAGGGAAAAGAGTGGCCACTGGCCGGGAGTTGCGCCTGGCCTTCTTTGCCGTCAAGACCGTCCGCCATCATCCGCATCCGGAGGGACAGATCTGTGAGGCCTGCCGCCTCGGAATGCCTTCCGACGAGGACGACTGCCCGCTGGATCCGGAAAAGGCGCCGGTCAAGCCGCCCCATGTCTCCGCCGGCGTCCTCGGGTGGCAGAAGCGGCAATCCGGCTCCTGTTTCCATGCAGAAAGAATGTGCACACAACCACGCCGGACAATGGCCGTGAGTTCGCACGACCTGAAAGAATGGCCGAAGAACTTCATACAGCGGTGTTTTCGCAGACTACGATTCATCTTGGCAAAAAGGCGCAATGGAAAATGCGAATAAGCTCATCGGACAACATGTCCCGAAAGGCGTTGATTATAAAATTTATACGGATGTTCATATTCCTTCTGTGCAGTTGAAGATCAACCGGAGGCCGAGCGGAAAGTTGATTTTTGATTGTAATGTTGCAATGACTTTTTGTATCTGCGCATGGAAATGAAAGATGATATTTTCGGAAAGAATGCTTAAATTTGTAAGGATGCCGCGACAGGCGGCCCAACCCATGAATGAACGAACAAATTTTATTTCAACGATAATGAAAAGAACGATCTTTTTGATTGGCGCAGCGGCGGTGACCGCCCTCCTGTGCCTCTCGTGCGCAACGACGCACAATGCTTTGACGAGCAAAGAGAAGAATGACGGATGGAAACTCCTGTTCGACGGCAAGACCCTCGACGGCTGGCGCGACTACAACGGCAAGACCCTGACGGGTCCCTGGTCGGTCGTGGACGGCACAATCCAGGCGGAAGGCCACGGCGGCGACGCCAGCGGCTACATCGTGACGGACCGGGAATATGCCAACTTCGACCTGCGCTGGGAATGGAAGATCAGCAAAGGCGGCAACAGCGGCATGCTCTACCATGTGGTCGAGCGTCCGGATTTCAAGGTCCCCTATGTGACCGGTCCTGAATATCAGCTCATCGACGACATCAATTTCTCTGAGATGAACGACGGCTATGTCCTGGAGCCCTGGCAGCGCTGCGGCGTGGACTATGCCATGTATGTCCCCGATTTTGCCAAGCGCAACCTGAAGCCTGCCGGAGAATGGAATCATTCCCGGATCGTCTTCGACAACGGCCACGTCACCTACTATCTGAACGGCAAGGTGACGGTCGAGTTCGATGCCTGGACGCCCGACTGGTTTGCCCGCAAGAACAGCGGCAAATGGAAGGATGCACCCGAATACGGTCTCTCCCGCCGCGGCGTGATCTGCCTGCAGGACCACGGCTATCCCGCCTGGTTCCGCAACATCAAGATCAAGGAACTCCCCGTCAAGCCGGTGGAAGAGGACCTTTACAACGGAAAGGATCTCACCGGCTGGATCAACTACGGCGATGAACTTTGGTACGTCGACAAGCAGACGGGCGACCTGGTCTGCGAGAGCGGCCCCAAGAAGGGATACGGCTATTTCGGCACCGAGAAATATTACGACGACTTCGACCTCACCCTGGAATTCAAGCAGGAGGCGAACGGCAATTCCGGTGTGTTCATCCGCTCCACGGTGGAGGGCACCAAAGTGAACGGCTGGCAGGTCGAGGTGGCCCCCAAGGGATATGACACGGGCGGGATCTATGAGTCCTACGGCCGCGGCTGGCTGGTCCAGATTCCCGAGGAGAAGGAGAACATCCTGAAGGAGGGCCAGTGGAACCAGATGCGGATCCTCGTCAAAGGAGACCGCGTCCAGACCTGGCTCAACGGGCAGCAGATGGTCGACATCACGGATGCGAAGATCGGTGCGGGCCACGGCCGCATCGCGCTCCAGATCCATGACGGCGGCGGCATCAAGGTCCGCTGGCGCAATATTCACATCAAGACGCTGTAGGCTGCGCCATGACAGGAAGGACAGACAAATTCGTACGGGAAGTGAAGGAGGTCCTCGAATGGGACATCCTCAAGTTCTGGTCCGGCATGCAGGATCCGCGCGGAGGATTCTACGGCAGGATTTCTGAAGACGGAACCGCGGAAAAAGACGCGATCCGGGAGGAGCAGTTGAACGCTCGCATCCTGTGGGCCTTCTCCATTGCGTACCGGCAGCTGCGGAAGAAGGAGTACCTGATGCCCGCCATCAGTGCCAAGGAATTCTTCGTGCAGCACTTTCTGGATCACAAGTTCGGCGGAGCGTACACGGCGGTGGATGCCTGGGGGGAACGGATGAATTCCGACGCCTCCCTGGGCAACCAGGCGCTGGCCATCTATTCCCTCAGTGAATTCTACAGTGCGACGAAGGACGACGAGGCCCTCAAGTGCGCCGTGAACCTCTTCCGGATCGTGGAGAAGGAATTCTTGGATGCAGACAACGGGGGCTATGTCGAGAGCCTTGTCCGGGACTTTTCGCCGAAAGACGACAGCAAGGTGGCGGAGTCCCATCTCTACCTGCTGGAAGGCTATGCCAATCTGTACCGGATCTGGCGGGACGAAGGTTTGCGCGACCGGCTGGCGGCCTTGCTGGACTTGTTTGCCGCGAAATTCTTCAACCCTGCGACCGGGCATCTCGTGACCCGGTTCAGCCGGAACTGGAGCGATCCGGTTCCGGGCTGCCGGTATGGAACCGATCTGGAAGCCTCATGGGCGATGCTGGATGCGGCTTATGCAGTCCAGGACATCGACATCGTGGACAAGGTGAAAGGCCTCTGCGGCCACCTGTGCCGTGCCGGCATGGAGGGCATGACCCCTGACGGACACCTTTCGACGAGTGACACCGACCCGGGGATGGAGCCCTGGGCGCAGGCAGAGGCCCTTATCGGCAATCTCTGCGCCTGGAAGTATCTCTGCGATGCGGAGGGCGCGAACCGCGCCCTCGCCATCTGGGATTTCATCAAGGCGCACCAGAGTGCGGAAGGCAACCGGAACGCCTACCGCCGGTATCCGATGCACGGAGCCCGGGCCTGCATCCAGGTTCTGAACCTTTTCCGCTGACCGCAGGGTCAGCCGTAGTTCATCGTCAGCACAATCTTGAAGCGGGTTGCCGTAACGACGGAGGGGGGATGATTCGCCGGGGGCTAGTACCGGAACTTCATGCCGAGAAAGAAGAGGCGGGGGTTGCCGGGGCCGTAGATGTAGTTGGCGTCGCGGTCGGGGCCCTTGTCGAAGTCGTTCTGGTAGGCGTTGAAGAGGTTCTGGACGCCGGCGTTCAGTTCCAGAATCACGTTCCGGTACAGCTTGATGTCATAGCTGGTTTTGAAATTCACTTCCATGAAGCCCTGGGTCTTCTCCGTGCGGTCGCCCGGAATGACACCCTTGTGGTGTTCCACGAGCATGCTCCCGGTGTAGTTGCCGGACAGGGCTACATCCCAGTTGGCCAGCGGCGAGGAAGAGAGGGAGAAGTAGCCGTACACGTTCGGGGTCCGGAACATCCGCTTCTCGGCCGGGAGGGAGGCATCTTCGCTCCAGGTGCGGGCTTTCAGGTAGACGGCGCGCTGGACCGTACCGCCCGCCTGCAGCTGGAAATATGTCTTCCAGGAGATTTTTCCTTCGAGGATGCCGCCGTAGACGTCGGCACCGGACTCGTTCACGCGATCCTTGTACAGTTTCCCGTCTTCCATCTTTTCCTTGAAGGCAAAGACGTTGTCGAGCCGGGTGAAGAAGCCTTCCACCAGCAGGTTGGCCTGCCAGTCCGCCCAGTTGTGGTAGAGGTCGGCCGAGAGATTGAAGCTATGGGACTTCTCCTCTTTGAGCCCGTCGGAGAGCCGGATGAAGGCCATCACGCCGTTTCCGACCGCCTCTATGTGCAGGTCTTCGTCGAAGGCTTGCGGGGCGCGGTAGCCGGTCGAACAGCTGGCGCGGAAGTTCACGTTTTGCGTCGGGTTGTAGCGGAGGTTGACTCGTGGGCTGAAAATGATGTGCTTCAGCATGTTGTGCTTGTCGAGGCGGCCGCCCAGGAGGATGCTGACCTTGTCGTTCTTCCATTCGTTCTGGAAGAAGAAACTGCCGATGCCGGCAATCTGGTCTATCTTGCGGTTGTAGCCCCACATGTCGTCGTGCAGGCGGTCCTGGTGGAATTCCAGGCCCATCGTGAGGTCGGCCGGCAGGAAGAACAGGCGGCTGAACCGGTAGTCGTACTGGGTGCCGGCCACCCAGGTCAGGTCCTTCGTGGAGCCGTAGGCATTCGGGTTCTTTCCGCTGCCGTAGTAGCTGTTCCGGCCGATGTGCTGGGCGGACGCGTACATATTCAGTTTGTGCCGGGTGTTCGGGGAGAGGTAGTGGAAGTTGAGGCTGCCGGCGTTGATGTCGTGCTTGAGTTCTTCGGCGATGTCCGCTTCGTGGGGCGGACGGTTGATGAGGTTCCCGCCGCGGCGGTATTCATGCAGGTGGTGGTATTCAAAGGAAAGTTTGGAATAGTCACCGGTTTTGAGAAAGGTCTTGAGGCCGACCATCTGGTTCTTCAGGCGGGGCATTTCAGTGAAGCCGTCGCCGTCTTGGTCATAGCCGTCCCGGTCCCGGATCTGGCTGAAAACCGAGATGCCGAGCTTGTTGTCCGGGGTGACGAAGGAAGAGTTGACGTTGGTGTTATTGTCAAAGGTCCTGAAACTTCCGATGCCCGTAACGGTGTGGGAGAGTTCGCTGGAATTGCGGGTGGGCTCTCTGGTGATGATGTTGATGGTGCCGCCGATCGCGGACGAGCCGAAGAGGGCGGATCCGCCGCCGCGCATCACCTCCACGCGGTCGATCATGTTCGCGGGGATCTGGTCGAGACCGTACACGCCTGCGAGGGCGCTGAACACGGGGCGGGAGTCGATCAGGATCTGGGAATAATGGCCGTCCAGGCCGTTCATCCGGACCTGTTTGAAGCCGCAGTTCTGGCAGTTCGTTTCGACCCGGAGCCCGGGCAGGAAGTTCAGCCCTTCCGCCAGACAGGCGGAATGCGTGTTGTTGAACAGTTTGGGAGTCATCACGTTGACGAGTGTCGGGGCCAAGCGGCGGGTGGTTTCCATGCGGTTGGCGGACACGACCACCTCGTCGATTTCCTCGGCGTTTTCCTCCATTTCGAAATTCACGGTCAGCACTTGGTCCTTTTCCAGGGTGATTTCCTTGCAGGCGGTCAGATAGCCGATGCCGGAGACCTCCAGCGTGAAGCGGCCCGTCGGGACGTTTTTCAGAATGTAGCAGCCGGATTCGTCGGTGGCGGTTCCAATCATGGTACCCCGCAGCGAGACGGTCAGAAAGGGGATCTTGTCCCCGGTTTCCAGTTGGACGACATGGCCCCGGACGGTGGCCCGTTCCCGGATTTCGGTATCGTTTGCGAACACTGACGCCGCTGCGCACAGCAGGAGGGCAAACAGGAAAAGAATCTTTTTCATCATAGTTCGGTTGAAGGTGCAAAGGTACCGGGTCTTTGCAAGGCGGGCAATCGCCACATGTTGGGATATTGCAGCTGGCGGACATCCCCAAGACGGGGGAGCAGATTCCGCCGCTCGCCGCGCTCGCGCGGAATGACGGCGTGGCGGCTGCGTTCTTTTGGAATGACAGGGGATAGTTGTCTTTTCGCGCGAAGCGGGAAATCCAATGCCCGTCACGGCCGTGCGGGAAAATATTCGCAGATATTCCTGATTTTTCGCTATCTTTGAAAGTTAGGTTTGTAACAGCGAAAGCCATGGATCTGCAACAGATACGCATCGCCGTCATCGGCCTGGGCTACGTGGGTCTCCCCCTTGCCCGGCTGTTCTCGACGAAATTCCCGACGGTCGGCTATGACACCGACGCGCGCAGGGTGTCCGCTTTGAACGCTGGACACGACGCTACCCTGGAAGTGGCCGACGAACTGCTCCAGGAGGCCTTGAAAGGCGGTTTCTCCTGCACGTCGGACCTTGAAGCGATCCGGGCCTGCAACTTCTATGTCGTGGCGGTTCCGACCCCCGTCGATGCCAACAACCACCCGGATCTGGTCCCGCTCGTCAAAGCCAGCGAAACCGTCGGGAAGGTCATCGGAAAGGGGGATGTCGTGGTCTACGAGTCGACGGTCTATCCCGGCGTGACCGAGGAGATCTGTCTCCCGGTGGTCGCGAAAGCGTCCGGACTGGTCTACAACACCGATTTCTTCGCGGGCTATTCGCCGGAGCGGATCAATCCGGGGGACAAGGAGCACACCGTCGAAAAGATCCGGAAGGTGACTTCCGGCTCCACGCCCGAAACCGCCGACCTGGTGGATCGGGTCTACAACGCCGTCCTCGTGAACGGTACGCACAAAGCTCCCTCCATCCGCATCGCGGAAGCCTCCAAGATCATCGAAAATTCGCAGCGGGATGTCAACATCGCCTTCATGAACGAACTGGCAAAGATCTTCAATGCCATGGGCATCGACACCGGCGACGTGATCGAAGCGGCCTCCTCCAAGTGGAACTTCATCAAGATGACGCCCGGACTCGTCGGCGGACACTGCATCAGCGTCGACCCCTATTACCTGATCGAGAAGGCACAGGTCTACGGAATCCTGCCCCGCATCATGACCGCCGCCCGCCGCCTGAACGACGGGATGGGCGCCTACGTCGCGAACCAGCTGGTGCACGTGATGAACAAGAAAGGCCTGCTGGTCAAGGATGCCCGCATCCTGATCCTGGGTTTCACCTTCAAGGAAAATTGTCCCGACATCCGGAACACGAAGGTCGTGGACATCGTCCATACCCTCCGGGAATATACGTCCGCCATCACGGTGTACGACCCCTGGCCGGACCGCCGGAAAGTGGAAACCGAGTATGGCATCACCCTGTCCGACCAGCCCTTGGATTCCATGAAGGGCATGTTTGACGCGGTCCTGCTCGCCGTTTCCCACACCTGCTTCGTCGGACTTGACGTGCGGTCCTTCCTGCGGGATCCCGACCGGGGGGCGGTCTACGATGTCAAGGGTGTCCTGGACAGAAGTCAAGTCGATCAGCGGTTGTAATGAAGAAGGTCCTCGTCATCACCTATTACTGGCCCCCGTCCGGGGGATCCGGCGTGCAGAGATGGGTCAAGTTTGCCAAGTATCTGCCTGCGGAAGGCTGGCAGCCGGTCGTGTACGCCCCCGAACATCCGAGCTACCCCTCCCTGGATCCTTCCCTGGCCGCCGAGATTCCGAAAAGCGTACAGGTGATCCGGCGGCCGATCTTCGAGCCCTTCGGCATCTACCGGCGGTTGTTCGGGAAAGGCAGTTCGGTGGACATCAACGAAGTGGCCTCCAGGGCGAACGGGGCGAAGGGCGGCGACTGGAAGAGCCGGCTTTCCCTCTACATCCGGAGCAATTTCTTCATTCCTGACGCCCGCTGTCTCTGGATCCGGCCTTCCGCCCGCTTCCTGAAGAGCTATCTGAAGGAGCATCCGGTCGATGTGATCGTGAGCACGGGCCCGCCGCACTCCGTACACCTGATCGCCCGGTCCGTCGCCCGCGCCACGGGGATTCCCTGGGTCGCCGATT
>CABTXO010000020.1 GCA_902488725.1 uncultured Bacteroidales bacterium | reverse complement strand
TCGCGCTGATCGCGCACGTCGACCACGGGAAGACTACGATGGTGGACAGGATGATCTACCAGGCCAACCTGGTGCGTCAGCCGGAGAATCTCGGACAGTTGATTCTCGACAACAACGACATCGAGCGGGAGCGGGGCATCACCATCCTCGCCAAGAATGTCTCGGTCAACTACAACGGAGTCAAGATCAACATCATAGACACTCCCGGCCACAGCGATTTCGGCGGGGAAGTGGAGCGGGTGCTGAACATGGCCGACGGCGTCCTCCTGCTGGTGGACGCATTCGAAGGCTGCATGCCCCAGACGCGCTTCGTTCTCCAGAAAGCCCTCGAACTCGGCAAGAAGCCGATCGTGGTGGTCAACAAGGTGGACAAGCCGAACTGCCGCCCCGACGAGGTGCAGGAAGAGGTCTTCGACCTGATGTGCGCCCTGAACGCGACGGAGGACCAGCTGGACTTCAAGACGATCTTCGGCAGCGCCAAGCAGGGCTGGATGTCCGAAGACTGGCGGAATCCGACCAGCGACATCACCCCGCTGCTGGACGCCATCTTGTCCGAGATTCCCGCCCCCAAGGTCGTGGAAGGCACGGTCCAGATGCAGGTCACTTCGTTGGAATATTCCCCCTACGTCGGCCGGATCGCCGTGGGGAAGGTGACGCGCGGGGAACTTGTGTCCGGAACACAGGTCAGCCTGTGCAAGCGTTACGACGTGGTCGAGAAACACAAGGTCAAGCAGCTCATGATCTTCGACGGGCTGGGCAAGGCCAACGTGGAGCGTGTCCGCTGCGGCGACATCTGCGCGGTGGTCGGCATCGACGGCTTCGAAATCGGCGACACGATCGCGGACTACGAGAAGCCGGAGGGCCTGCCGCCGATCTCCATCGACGAGCCGACCATGAGCATGCTCTTCACCATCAACAACTCGCCCTTCTTCGGGAAGGACGGCAAGTTCGTGACTTCGCGCCACATCAAGGAGCGCCTGGCGAAGGAACTGGAGAAGAACCTGGCCCTCAAGGTGAAACCGGGGGTGAACGCGGACTCGTTCATCGTCTACGGGCGCGGCGTGCTGCATCTGTCGGTGCTGATCGAGGAGATGCGTCGGGAAGGCTTCGAGCTGCAGGTCGGCCAGCCGAAGGTGCTGGACAAGACCATCAACGGGCAGCGCTGCGAGCCGATCGAAGACTTGTCGATCGAGGTGCCGGAGGCCTTCGTGGGCACGGCCATCGAACTGGCGACCCGCCGGAAGGGCGCCCTGCTGCACATGGAACCCCGCGGGGACCGTACGCTGCTGGAGTTCGACATCCCGACGCGCGGCCTGATGGGACTGCGGAGCAACCTGCTCACCGCCACTCAGGGCGAGGCCATCATGGCGCACCGCTACAAGGAGTACCAGCCCTTCAAGGGGGAGATCGACAGCCGGACCAACGGCTCGCTCGTGTCCCTGGAGACGGGCGAAGCGATTGCATATTCCATGAACAAACTGCTGGACCGCGGGAAGTTCTTCGTCGATCCGGGCGAGGAAATCTACACCGGGCAGGTGGTGGGGGAGCACACCCGCGAGCGCGACCTGAACATCAACATCTGCAAGACCAAGAAGCTGACGAACGTGCGCGCCGCCGGCTCCGACGAAAAGATCGTCCTGCCGCCGGCCGTCAAGATGTCGCTCGAAGAGATGCTGGAATATATCCGCGAGGACGAGCTGGTCGAGGTGACGCCGCACCACATGCGCATGCGCAAGATCGTGCTGAGCCCGATGGACCGCAAACGCGCCGGCAATGGCGGAGAAGACGAATAGTCAATCATATTCGTAAAAGATTTTTATTCAGAATTTTTTTTTATACCTTTGCATCCCCTTGAATCTGTTTGCAGGACCGATGAAGGAAGATTTTACAGTTCCGATGGATGGATTGGCGCAAGGGCGGACGGAATTCCGCCGGCACGCCGGGAAGGAGTTCTTTGCGCAATTTGAGAATTCAGAGATTCTGGATGCCGATCTGACGGTCGGGGTCGCGGTTGAAAAATCGGGGCGCTGGACCGGGGTCGACTGCGAGATGGAGGGGACCATGACGGTGCCGTGCGACCGCTGTTTCGATGATCTGGTACTGCCGGTCTCTACGGGCTTCCGGCTGAGCGTCAAGTTCGGCGGCGAGGCGGCGGAGGCTTCCGGCGAGATGGAAGGGGAGCGCGAGATCGTCTGCCTGAACGACGCGGACGGGGTGCTGGACCTCAGTCAGATCGTGTATGACTATGCCTGCCTGTCGCTTCCGACGCACCGCGTGCATGCGGCGGACGGGTGCAATCCGGCGGCGTTGCGGTTTCTGAATTCCGAGGTTGCGGGGGAGCCTGCGGCGGACGGGACGGAGATGCCGTTCGCTTCGCTGCGGAAATTGATGGACAACAAGCAAGAATAGATTAAAAGTATAGACAACTATGGCACATCCGAAACACAGGGTCTCCAAACAGAGAAGAGACAAGAGAAGAACCCACGATTTTGCGCCGGTTCCCACGCTCGCGACATGCCCGAACTGCGGGGCGACGGTGATGTATCACCACATCTGCCCCGAATGCGGCTACTACAGAGGTCGTCAGATCATTGTAAAGAGCGCCGAATAACGCTCTTTTTTTTGCGGTTCCCGGGTTTCGTCCCGACCCCGCGCACCGGTTCCCCGGTTCCGGCCGTCAGCCGGATGTCACGCGCCGAATTACCGGTCCCTTAGTTCAACGGATAGAACGGAGGTTTCCTAAACCTTAAATACAGGTTCGATTCCTGTAGGGACTACGCAGAAAGCCAGATCCCCGTCTGGCTTTCTGCGTGCCCGGTCCTCCGCCGCCCGGCCCGGGGGCTAGTTCATGCGGGGGTAGCGGATGGTGAAGCAGGCGCCTTGGAGGGTGAAGGAGCGGGAGTACTGGATCTCGCCGTTGCACTTTTCGAGAATATTCCGGCAGATCGCCAGGCCGAGGCCCGTGCCGTTGCTCTTGGTGGTGAAGTTCGGGGTGAAGAGCTTGGGGCGGTTGTCGTCGCTCACCCCCGGACCGTTGTCCTCGAACACGATGTCGTAGTTCCCCTCCTTGCCCGAAAGCCGAAGCGACACGATCACCCGGCCGCGGTCCACCTCCAGCCCGTGCTCCCGCGCCTCCGCCTGCGCATTCTCGATCGCCTGCACCGCATTCCCCAGCAGGTTCGCGAACACCCGCGTCAGCTGCGGCTTCGGCCCCTTGATCATCGCCCCGTCCAGCCCCATGTACGAGAACGTGATGTTCTCCCGGCTGTCGAACAGGTCGATCTCTTCCTTCAGCATCCGGTCCAGGTCGATCGGCACCGTCTCTTCGGTGTAGAGCCGTGCGAAGGTCGAGAACTCGTTCGCCGTGTCAGCCAGCAAGTCGATCTGCTTCAGCACCTCGCCCGAAACGTCGTCGAAACGGTCCGCCCAGGCCGGATTCCCGTTTTTCTTCATCCGGATCAGCCGCTGGATCTGCAGCTTGATCGGCGTCAGCGGGTTCTTGATCTCGTGCGCCACCTGCCGCGCCATCGTCGCCCACGCCTTGTCTCGCTCCGCCTGCGCCAGCTGCCGCGTGCTGTTGTACAGGTCATGCACCATCAGGTTGTAGGCCCGCACCAGCCGCGAGATCTCGTCGTCCCGCTCGTACACGATGTATTCCAGATTGTTGATGTCCGCCGCGTTCATCTTCCGTCCCATCTCCGACAGCGGCTGGAACATTTTGTTCACCACCGCACCCGTCGCGAACCGCGACAGCAGCAGCAGGATCAGGAACACCACGATGATCGTCGCCGAATGCAGCACCGCCTCCGTCTTGAAGTCGAAGCTCTCGTCCGTGTATGGCGAACTCAGGAAGGCGATCATCTTGTCCTGCCCGTTGAACACCGGCGCATAGAGGAAGTAGGACCGGGACACCCCCGTGTCCTCCCGGTTGATGCAGTACCGCCGGTCCCGGTAGACGATGTTCTCGTAGGCCTCCTGGTTGATCCGCGTCCCCAGCAGCATCTTGTCGAACACCTCCGGCATCGTGGACCGGAACACCTTCCCGTTCGGCGTGTACAGGGTGATGTCCGACTTCATCGTGTTGCTGATGTCCTCCAGGATCACCGATGCCTCCTGCGTGTTCAAGTCGTTGTAGCTCTGCGCAAACCGGCAGCGCGCCTCGATCAGCGTCTGCAGCGAATTGATCTTGTTCGACATCGACGACCGCAGGTTCGCGCTGTTGCGCTTGTACACGAACACCACGCTCACCGTCGCCAGCGTGATCAGCGTGAGGATCTGCGCCCCCAGCATCGCTGCGTTGATCCGTGACTTGTAGTAGTTCTTCTCCTTCGTCCGCGTCCGCCGCCGCGCCAGCGACATCGCGATCAGGCAGAAGTAGAGCGTCAGCGCCAGGAACAGGACCGCGACCACATAATTGAATATCTCGACCTTCGGCCGCGAGATCAGCACCAAGTCGCTGTCGGACACGCCGTTGACGAAATGCGTGTAGCCTCCCGTCCGCAGCACCCCCGACGGAACGGCCAGCATTTCCGCCTTCCGCGTCTCGTCCATCGTCGTCGGATACGGATAGTTCCCCTTGTAGCTCGACAGCGCGTGCGACACGTATCGGGCGTAGGAATACCGTGCCGGAATCAGCACCTGCCCCGGGTCCGTGATGCCCAGGATGCTCGCGTAGCCCCGGTCCTCCCGGTTCGACTTCGGCGACACGGAAAGCAGCATCCGCGAGACGCCCGTGTCCGCGGAATAATACAGGAATATTCCCGTGTACAGCGTGTGCCCGGTGGCGTTGCGGGTGTACAGGAAGCGGGAATTGGCAGCGATCGCCGTCCCGTTCGCGATCCGGTTCGAGAAATACGCCATCTCCCGCTGGCTCGCGCTGCTCGGGAAAATTTCTACCCCGATGTCGTAGTCCTGCGAGATCTGGTACATATAGTTTCCGGCCACTCGGTTCAGAATCAAGTTGTTGCTGTTCTCCTGCGCTGAAAGGGCCGCGATGACCGGATCCGTCGAAATCGGCTCCTCCAGCGACCGCAGCTGGAGTTCCAGGCTGATGTCCCGGTCCATCGACAGCCGGTTGGCCCACACGTTCACCCGGTCCTGCTCCTTGTGGAAGCCCAGGTACGCGGCCGACAGGACCAGATAGCAGGCGCAGAGGATCGAAAACAGTGCCCGTCCGAGCGGCGCCGGAAGCGAGAGGCGGAAGCCGAACCGCTTCTTGAGGGCCGGAAACAGCATGCTCGCAAGCAGCGGCAGCGACAGCAGCAGCGAGAACACGATCACGTAGACGATCAGGCTGTATCCGTTCAAGTCGTTCAGGTTGTACAGCTCGACCGAGATGCTGGAGTTTAGCAGGATGCTGCTGAAAATCAAATGAATATACCCGAAAACACCGAGGATCAGCACGACCAGGGCGGCGATCAGCAGGCCCAGCTTGCTGTTCCGGTCTCCCCGCAGCACATGGCGGTAGATGTCCCGCCGGGCCAGGAAGAGGCAGAAGATGCCCGTCGCAATGAGGATGGAGGCGATCAGCACCGCCCCCAGCGAGTTGAACAGTTCCCCGTCCGCGTAGATGCTGGGCGAGAACAGCTTCGAATCGTCCTTGATGTTCGCCCCCCAGAAATAGGCTGCCACCATCACGGCGGAGATCCCCGCGATCACCTGCAGCAGCCGGCCGAGGGTCCGCTTGTTGCTCAGGTGCAGCAGCGCCCCCATCACGAAGAACACCAGCGCCAGCCACACGAGGGTCGAATGCGCCACCAGCGACTGTCCGCTGATCACATCGTTGATCACCTTGAACACCGGCTTCCCGTCCAGGCTGACCGCAGCCCCTCCGCTGGACGACAGCGGGTAGATGGAATATCCCTTGCGCAGGCGCAGGCCGGGGTTCACCCCGTTCAAGGTCCGCTCGTCCATCGAGTTGATGACTTCCAGGCCGGCGATCACTTTCCGGGCCCCCAGCACCTCGGACTTGACCAGGTACCACTTCGGCCCGTAGTTCACGTAACTGACGTCGGGCGTGACCTCCGCCAGGGGAGAGACAATGGTGTTCCGCAGGTTGGACAGCCGCTGGAACACACCCCGCGTGCCGATGTCGTCGTTGAGGACGAAGAACTGGTTGCTCCAGCATTGCAGGGAATCGTCGATGTAGCGGTAGATCACCATGTCCTCGGGCAGGTCGTACTGCCCGGTCCAGGCATTCTTGTCCGCGGTCAGGGAAGCATGGATGTACTTCTCCAGCACGTCCATCTTCCGGGTCAGGATCCGCTCGGTCTTCCGGGCCTCCCGCTCGGCGCTCGAAGGCAGGATGCTGACCGTCATGGAAAACGCCAGCAGGACCAGGGTGACTGCCAGGAATCCCCAGACGATGTAGTCCAGTATGCCGAATCTATGCTTCATCACTCGTGGTGATAGGGTTCTCCTTTGACGATCGTGAACGCCCGGTAGAGTTGCTCGGCGAAGATCGCCCGCACCATCTGGTGCGAAAAGGTCATCTTCGACAGCGAAACCTTCCCCTCCGCCCGTCCGTACACCGCCTCCGAAAAGCCGTAGGCGCCGCCGATCACGAACACAAGATCCTTGCCGCCGCCGGCCGTCATCCGCTCCAGGGCGCGGGCGAACTCGACGGAGCGGAACTCCTTCCCGTGCTCGTCCAGCAGGATCACCCGGTCGGAAGGCTTCAGGGCCTTGAGGATCAGGTCACCCTCCTTTTCCCGGATCTGGTCCCGGGACAGGGCGGCGGCGTTCTTCAGCTCCGGGATTTCGGCGACCGTGAACGGAACATAATGGCGTAGCCGGGATGCGTAGGTCTCCAGACCCTCGCGCACCCATCCGATGTCGGTTTTCCCGACTGTGAGCAGGCCGATCTTCATCAGACACAAAAATAAGAAAGTGGCTCGGTATTTGCAACAAATGGGGGCGCAATGAAGACAATGCTGAAGATATTTCTCGCATCGTTTGCACTTTTTTGTGCGAGTCCCTTCGCCCATGCAGATGGTTACGATGTCTTTATCCCCATCGCCAAATACATCGGTCAGGGTGACGCGGACAAACTTTCGGCATGGTTTGCGGACAATCTGGAGATCACCATCCTGTCCACGTCCAACGACTCGAGCAAGAACCAGGCGAAGCAGATTCTCAAGTCCTTCTTCGCCAACTACACTCCGCGCTCGTTCGAAATCAACCACACGGCGTCCCGCTCCAACTCGAAGTACGCCCTGGGGTATCTGAAAGCCGGCGGGGATGTTTTCATGGTCACCATCTTCGTCAGCAACTGCAAAAATGAATTCAAGATCCAACAGTTGAAGATAGACCGGATCCGATGACCCTCCCGCCTCCGCGCATTCTGAAATGACTTTCCCGCTCCGACATATTCACACACCTCTACTTACTCTATGCCTTCTGCTGCCGTTCATCTGGCTGGACGCAGGGGCACAGGCCACCAAGGTGCGGGGTCGCGTGATCGATGCGGTCAGCGGGGAAGGCGTCCCGTTCGCGGGGGTCTACTTCAAGAATTCCACCGTGGGCGTGTCCGCCGACATGGACGGCTACTACCTCCTGGAGACGCGGGACCCGAACCTCACGGTCCTGACTGCCTCCATCCTGGGATATTCCCTGCAGGAACTTCCGGTCCGTCCGGGACAGTTCAACCAGCTCGACTTCAAGCTCCGGCCGGTCGCCGACCAGCTGAACGCGGCCATCGTCAAGCCGGACGACCACTATGTCCGCTGGATCCTGTCGCAGGTGAACGCGGCGAAATCCCGCAACGACCCTGAACGGCGCGAGCGCTACGACTGCGACGTATACACCAAGATGGAGGTGGACATGTCCAATGCCGACGCGCAGATCATCCGGAAGGTGCTGCCCAACAAGTTCCAGTTCGTGTTCAACTACCTGGACACCTCGCTGGTGTCGGGACAGCCCTACCTGCCGATCATGATTTCGGAGTCCACGTCCCGCTACTTCCACCGGCGGTCGCCCAAGTTCCGGCGGGAGGTCTTCAAGGCCAGTCGGATCTCCGGCGTGGAGAACGAGGCCACCCTGGCCCAGTTCACCGGGAACATGCTGATCAAGACCAACTTCTACGACAATTTTCTGAACATCTTCCGGGTCGAGATCCCTTCTCCGCTGTCGGAGACCGGGACCACCTACTACAACTACTACCTGGTGGACAGCCTCCGGATCGACGGCCGCAAGACTTACAAGATCCGCTTCCACCCTTCCAAGTGGGTCTCCTCCCCGACCCTGGACGGGGAACTGTCCGTCGATGCGAAGGATTTCGCGTTGCGGGACGCCCACGCGAAGCTGGTGAAGGGGAAGGTCAACTGGATCCGGGCGCTGGTGCTGGACGTCGCCCACCAGAAGCTGGCGGACTCCTCCTGGTTCTACAAGCAGGACAAGATGTACGTGGACTTCTCGGTCACGCTCCAGGACTCTTCGCGCATGGTCGCCCTGCTGGGCAACCGGCAGATGGACTACTCGGATCCGCGCTTCGACACGGAGATGGAGAAGGTCTATCCGGAGACCAGCGACAACATCGAGATGACGAAGGATGTGCTGAACAACGACGAGGCCTACTGGCAGCGGGTGCGGCCGTATCCGCTCAGCGCCCGGGAGCAGGGCATCTACAACATGGTCGATTCGATCAAGAACGTGCCCCTGTACCGGGACGTCTACACCATCGTCAACACGCTGATCAACGGATTCTACAATTTCAAATATTTCGGGATCGGGCCCTATTCCGCGCTCTACAGTTTCAACGACCTGGAGGGGAAGCGGGCGCAGTTCGGCATCCGGACCACGAAGGAACTCAGCAAGAAGGTGCGCGTGATGATGTACGGGGCCTACGGCTTCCAGGACCGGGCATGGAAGGGCGGCGGCACGCTTGAATACATGTTCGACAACCATCCGACCCGCAAGCTGGTGGCCTTCTACAAGCACGACATCATGCAGATCGGCCGGGGTTCGGACGGCTTCGGCAGCGGGAACATCGTGTCTTCCGTCCTGGCCAAGGCGGGCGGGCAGAAGCTGAGTCCCGTCAACGACTATTCCCTGTCCTACCAGCACGAATGGTCCCAGGGGTTCAACACGACCATCGCCGTCGAGAGCCGGCGGATCTTCTCGAACCGCTTCGTGCCGATGTTCTCTCCGGACAGCGTTGCATTCAATTCGGTCAACTACAATCAGCTCCATGCTCAGGCACGGATCTCGTGGGAGGAGGCCATCACGCGAGGAGTCTTCGACAAGTATTACGTCTACACCCGGCATCCGGTGTTCTTCTTCGACTTCATGGCTTCGGTCAAGGGGATCGGCCGCAACGGCTACACCTTCGCCCGGCCCCAGGCGTCTATGCGGTACACCGTGCCGATTCCGCCCCTCGGTTCTTCGCGCTTCATCCTGTCCGCCGGCAAGATCATCGGCCAGGTGCCCTATCCGATGCTCTACATATTCCCGGGCAACGGGACCTATTCGCTGGACCGCAATGCGTTCGCCTGCATGTCCTTCTACGAATTCGTAGCGGATTCCTGGCTAACCCTGTTCTGGGAGCACAACTTCAAGGGCTTCTTCCTCGGGAAGATCCCGCTGATGCGGAAACTCCAGTGGCGGGAGATCTACACGCTGAAAGTCGGTTACGGGACCCTGGAGAATCGGAACAACGGCATCAAGGGGGATCCGGACTTCGGATCAGTGATGCTCTTCCCGGAGGGGATGAGCACCCTGAAGCGGCCGTACGTGGAGATGGGGCTGGGCATCGGGAACATCTTCCGGGTGTTCCGGATCGATGCCTTCTGGCGGATGACGCACCGCTACCAGTACGTGAACGGGTTCAAGAAGCCGCACGACAACCGCTTCGTGCTGAACTTCGGCTTCGAATTCAGGTTCTGATCCCTTTGATATTCCCCGGGAAATCGCGTTCTTTGTCTAGGAATATATGAACAGAAACGCTCTGATAGCCATATTGGTGGGGCTCTTCGCGCTGTTGGCGAGCCTGCCGTTCCTCGTGCCGCACGCGGGGTTCCTGATGCTGTCGGCCTTCGTGCCGCTGCTGTGCGCCGAGGAAATCGCATGGGAGACGGAGATGAAGCACTTCTGGGTCTGGCAATACTCGGGGTTCGTGCTGTGGAATGCGGCCACGACCTTCTGGGTGTGCAACGCCACGGTTGGCGGAGGCATCTTCGCGGTGCTGGCCAATGCGCTGCAGATGTCGCTGATCTTCGGGCTCTTCCGGTGGAGCCGGAAATATATTCAAGGAGCCCTTCCGTACTTGTTCCTGCTGCTGGCCTGGATCGCGTGGGAGCGTTACTACCTGACGTGGGCGCAGATCAGCTGGCCCTGGCTGGTGCTGGGGAACGGGTTCGCGCGCACGACGGGGTGGGTGCAGTGGTATGAATATACCGGGACGCTCGGGGGGTCGCTGTGGATCTGGGGAATGAACCTGGCGGTCTACGGGATCGTGATGGCGCTGGGGAGCGGTCGCTGGCATCTGCTGAACGGGAAGGCGCGGGTCGCGTCCATCGCCGGTGCGCTGGTGCTGCTGCTCGGGCCGTTGGCGGTGTCCGGAGTGCTGCTCGTCCGCGAGCGGCATGCCCTCGCCGGAGAACCCGCGGGTGCTGTCCCTGCTGTCTCCTCCGCCTCCGCGGCGGGTGCCGGGGAAGCACTGTCCGTCATCATCGCCCAGCCAAACTTCGACCCCTATCACAAGTTCGAAGCCATGACCCAGGCCGAGCAGACCGCAATCCTGCTGCAGCAGTTCGAATCAGCGCTGCAGAAGTTCCCCGCGGCCGAGCCCGTGCTCCTCATCGCCCCTGAAACCTTCACGGGCGACATCATCGTAGGCGACGTGCCCGCCAGCCCGACCTACCATACCTTCAAGGCCTTCCTGTCCCGCCACCCCAACGCCAACCTCCTCTTCGGCGCCTCCACCTACGACTTCATCGAAAGCTTTTCCCGGCCTTCCCGGACAGCCCGCGCCCGCGGCGAAGGCCAATGGTACGAATCCCACAACTCCGCCCTCCTCATGGACAACACGGGACGAGCGGACATCTTCCATAAAAGCAAACTCGTCGTAGGTGTCGAACTGACCCCGTACCCCGCCGTCTTCCGGCCCGTCGACGACTGGCTCGGCGGCGTGATGGGACGCTGCGTCGGCCAGTCCCAAGTCACCAACCTCTTTTTCAGGGAATACATCCCCGGTGCCCCTGTTTCTTCCCCCGCCGGTGCCGATGCCGGAGGTGCCGCCGATGCTGCTGCGGCCGCACCCTCGGTCCGCGAAATCCCAATCGGCTGCGCCATCTGCTACGAATCCGTCTACGGCGAATACTGCACAGAATATATTCGTAAAGGCGCCCGTCTCCTCACGATCATCACCAACGACGCCTGGTGGAAAAACACCCCGGGTTACCGTCAGCACCTCTCCTACGCCGCACTCCGCGCCATCGAAACCCGCCGCTGGATCGCCCGATGCGGCAACACCGGCATATCCGCCATCATCGACCCCACCGGCCGCATCGTCCGGAAGACCGCCTGGTGGCAGCCCGAGGTCCTCACCGGACGCGTCGCCCTCTCCGACCGCCAGACCTGGTTCGTCCGCCACGGCGACTACATCGGCCGCTTCAGCATATTCCTCTTTATCCTGCTCCTCCTCTCCGTCATTGTCCGCGCCCTCATGACCCGCCGGTGAGACCAACCGCCGGCCCCTTTCGCCAACTCCGCCGCAGCCCTCCTGTCAT
>CABTXO010000019.1 GCA_902488725.1 uncultured Bacteroidales bacterium | reverse complement strand
TGTTCACGCAGTCCTCGTGGAAGTCCCCATGGTTGCGGAAACTGAACAGGTAGAGCTTCAGGCTCTTGCTTTCCACCATCTTGATGTCGGGAATGTAGCTGATGCGGATTTCCGCGAAGTCGGGCTGGCCGGTGATCGGGCAGAGCGACGTGAATTCCGGGCAGTTGAAGCGCACCCAGTAGTCGTTGCCGGGGTGCTTGTTGACGAAGGTCTCCAGCACCTCGGGCGCATAGTCCATTCTGTAGTCGGTCTTGTGGCCCAGTTCTTTCAGGCCCTCTTCTTTTCTTTCCATGATCTATTCAGGAATATTCAATTGCACAGTTTCAGCTTCGGTCCTCTTGAGCCGGGCAACCACGGCGGCGGTGACGGGCAGGACCACGATTTCGTAGCAGACCTTGAAGGTCACCTGCACCAGCATCATCTTCGCCAGGTCGGACGCACCCGCACCCCGGAAGGCGATGGGCATGAAGATCAGCGAGTCGAGGGATTCGCCGGCGATGGACGAGACGATGGCCCGGACGGAGAAGCCCTTCCCCTTCTGCGCCTGTTTCATCTTGCTCATGATGAAGGCGTTGAGCAGGGAGCCGGCTAGGAAGGCCAGCAGGGAGGCGAAGGCCACGCGCGGGGCCATGTTGAACATGTAGTTGAAGTGCTCGGCGCCGTCCCAGAAGGAGGCGGCGGGCAGCCAGACGGCGACCTGGCCGAGGATCGCGACGAGGAAGTTCATCGCAAAGGCGGTCCAGATGACGAAGCGGGCTTTGCGGAAGCCCCAGACTTCGGCAAAGCAGTCATTGAGAATGTAGGCGGCCGGGAAGATGATGACCGCGGCCGGCAAGGTGAACTTGCCGAGGGCGATGACTTTGGTCGCGAAAAGGTTGGACGTGATGAGACACACCACGAAGGCGATGGCCATCAAGACAAACGTTCCGGAAAATTTCTGTTTCATGCTTCTTGTTTTTAAAGAGGTTGCAAGCACTCTGTCATTCAAATTGTGTTGGCGGCTGGCAGGCCGCTTTCCGCCGCAGCGAAGTGTCCTGGCGATCCGTAGCCACCCTCGGCTCCGTAAGAGGGAGGGACCCAGCAAAGCTGGGAGGGGTCGCGCGAAGCGAGACGATCTGGCAGGACACTTCGCCGCGGCGGAAAAATCATTCCCCGGCATCCTTGAGGCGTTCGGCATTCTCAGCGATGGTAAGCTGGTCGATGCACGCCTGGATGTCCCCGTCCATGAAGACGGGCAGGTTGTACATGGACCAGTTGATGCGGTGGTCGGTGACCCGGCCCTGGGGATAGTTGTAGGTGCGGATCTTCGCGGAGCGGTCGCCGGTGGAGACCATCGTGCGGCGCTTCGCGGCGATGCCGTCGAGATATTTCTGATGCTCCAGATTGTAGAGCCGCGTCCGCAGCTCTTCGAGCGCGCGGTCGAAGTTCTTCAGCTGGGAGCGCTCCTCCTGGCACTGCACCACGATGCCCGAAGGAATATGCGTCAGGCGGACGGCGGAGTAGGTCGTGTTGACCCCCTGCCCGCCCGGGCCCGACGAACAGTACGTGTCCTTGCGGATGTCGTTCATATTCAGTTCCACGTCAAACTCGCCGGCTTCCGGGAACACGGCCACGGAAGCGGCGGACGTCTGGATGCGGCCCTGGGTCTCCGTCTGCGGCACCCGCTGCACCCGGTGCACCCCGGATTCATATTTCATGACCCCGTAGACCCCGTCGGTAGCCGAGGAGAGCTTGAACACGACCATCTTGTAGCCCCCGGCGGTCCCGGCTGCCTCGTCGTTGATCTCCAGCTTCCAGCCGCGTGATTCCGCAAATTTGGAATACATCCGGAAGAGGTCGCCCGCAAAAATGGCGGCTTCGTCGCCACCCGCACCGCCGCGGATTTCCACGATGGCGTTCTTGCTGTCGTCCGGATCTGCCGGGATCAGCAGCACCTTGATTTTTTCTTCCATGTCGGGCAGTTTCGGCTCGATGTCGGCGATTTCGGCACGCGCCATTTCGCGCAGATCGTCGTCCTTTTCGTTCATGAGGATGTCCTTCGCATCCGCGAGTTCGTCCACCATCTTCTTGTAGTTCAGCCCCTCCCTGACGATCGGTTCGAGTTCCTTATAGTCCTTGTTCAACTGGACATAGCGCTTCATGTCCGAAATCACCGCAGGATCCGTCAGTTGATTCTGCAGTGCAAGATACTTCTCCTGAAGTCCGAGTATCTTCTCCACCAATGTATTCTCTGCCATAGACAGGTGATTCTCCTTTGCTTAGAGAGCCTTTATGTAGCAGCGCCGCCGCATGTAAAGCTCATGTTCATATTTTCCCCACACGTTCACCGCGCTGTTGGACTCGATCTGCGGATTGGCGATCGCCCAGTGGACGCCCGCCGCCTGGTATTTGTCCGACATCGCGCAGTGGTAGATGGCGGACACGCCCTTGTTCTGCCACTTCGGCACCGCCCCGTTGAGCATCAGATCCACCGTGTCGAAATGCCGCAGCGCCCGCCAGAAATGAAACCAGCCGAAGGGGAACAGCCGTCCCTTCGCCTTCTGCAGCGCCCGCGAAATCGTCGGGAAGGTGATCCCGAACGCCACCAGCTCGTTGTTCTCGTCGAAGATGATGCTGGAGGTCTTGTCCGTGACGAAGCGCAGCGAGGCCTTGGCCTCCTCCTCGATCTCCTCCTTCGTGAACGGGATGAAATTGTAGACCGAGTCCGCAAAGCTCTCGTTGTAGACGTCGAAGAAATACCGGACCATCTTCGGGTCCTTCTTCAGTTTGTCCAGGCTTCCTTCGTGCAGGTTGTAGCGTTCCTTCAGCATCTTTGCGATGTGCTGTATCTTGTCCTGCACCCCGTGGTCCGCGACCATCTTGTACTGGATCCAGTCGCACTCCTTCTCATAGCCGAGCGCCGTCACCAGGTCGTTGTAGTAGGGGTAGTTGTACAGACAGTTGAACGGCGGGACATTTTCGTAGCCTTCAATCAGCATGCCCTGCTTGCCGAGGGTGTTGTAGTACAGCGGGCCGTGCACTTCGGTCATGCCGTTCTCCCGCGCCCAGTTCTCCGCCGTTCCCAGCAGCAGCTTTGCCACCTCGATGTCGTCAATCAGGTCGAACCAGCCGAAACGCGCGCGCTTCTTGCCGTAGCGGGCGTTGTACCGCGGGTTGATCATGGCGCAGATGCGTCCCGCGACCTTCTTCCCGTCCTTCACCAGCCACATCTTGCGCCTGCAGTAGGACAGGGTGGAAATTTTCGTCAGGGAATATACCTGGTCGCCGTGAAGGGCGGGAACATATTGCGGGCAGTCTTTGTACAGATGGTCGGGGAACTTGATGAACTTCATCAAGTCGCGTCTCCCGGTAACCTCGACAACCTTGTAGTCAGACATATCGTTTAAAAATCCTCCGCAGTTCTTCTGCAATGCAACTTGCAAATTTAATCATTTGTCAAGATTTCGACAAATTCAACGCGGAAGTTTCAAAGTTTCAAAGTTTCAAAGCATTTCTCCGTCCGCCTACGCTACAGCCCTCTCGCCTTCCCTTCGTCCCAGATGGCGTCCATCTCGGCAAGGGTCATTTGGTGGAGGTCCTTCCCTTCGCGGATGGTGTGCTCTTCCAGATAGGTGAAGCGGCGGCGGAACTTGTCGCAGGCCCGGTTGAGGGCGGTGTCGGGATTGAGTCCGTACAGACGGGCCGCATTGATGACGGCGAACAGGAAGTCGCCCAGTTCCTCCTCCGCCCGGTCGTAGGCCGCCCGGAATGCCGGCGAAGCGCTTTCGTCCGGAGTGCCGACCGACTGGGCCGCGAAGCCGTCCGCCGCATCCATTGCATTCAGTTCGGCCTGCAGCTCCACCTGTTCCTCCTTCACCTTGTCCCAGACCTGGTGTTTCTCCTCCCAGTCGAAGCCGACCCCGCGGGCCTTGTCCTGCATCGTGAAGGCCTTCAGGACGGGCGGCATCGAATCCGGCACGCCGGAGAGGATGCGCTTGTTGCCGCCCTTCTCCTTGGCTTTCAGCATCTCCCAGTTCGTGGAGACCTCCTCGGCATCCATCACCTTCGTCTTGTCGAACACATGGGGATGGCGGTAGATCATCTTTCCGGACAGTTTGTCCAAAACGTCCGCGATGTCGTACTTCCCCTGCTCCTCGGCGATCTTGGAATAGAACATCACGTGCAGGAACACGTCCCCGAGTTCCTTCTCCAGGGCCGCGTCGTCCTTCTTCAGGACGGCGTCGCTGAGTTCGTACACTTCCTCCACGGTCATCGGCCGGAGGGTATCGTTCGTCTGGGCGTGGTTCCACGGGCATTCGGCCCGCAGCCGGTCCATGATGTCCAGGGCGCGGGAGAACTGCGCCAATTTTTCTTCTTTGCTGTGCATAGGTTGCAAATTTAGCAAAAAATCCGGAGCCCTATCCCTTCTGAGCAGGCTTCAGGCGATGCCAGGCCAGGACCGGGACGAGGAAGGCGAGCAGGCAGGCGGCGAGCCAGAAGACGGAGACGGGCACGAAATTGTAGGTGGCGTCCGCAATCGGAGCACCGGAAGGACTGACCGTATGTCCCTGGATGAGGAAGCCGCTCACGAGGTCCTGGATGGCCGCGAAGATGTAGCTGGACAGCCCCACGATGCCCAGCGCCGCACCGGTCGCCTTGCGCGGCACGATGTCCAGCGCCATCAGCCCCGCCACGATGCAGTAGAGCACCGCAATCGCCAGACTGAATATTCCCAGATACAGCAGGTTCGCGACGTAGCCCCCCACCGCGAAGAGGAAGACCGCCAGCGCGCCCAGGCACACGATTCCCGAAATCAGCACCGGCTTCACCCGGTTGCCCCGGAACACGGTGTCGGAGAGCCAGCCCGCCAGCACCGTCCCGGCGATGCCCGCCGCCTCCGAAATGCCGATGATCGACCCCGCCGACTCGATGGAAAATCCCTTGGCCTTCTGCAGGAACAGGGTGCCCCAGTTGCTGATCCCGTATTGCGCGATGTACACGAATATGCTGGAAATCGCGATGATCCAGATCCCGGGATGGCGCACCACCCTCTTCTGCAGCTCCCGCGTGGACATCCGGTCCGTCTGCTGCATCGTTTCCCCCGAAATCTCCTGGATGGAAGGCAGCCCCTTGCTCTCCGGCGTGTCGCTCACGAAGAGCACGATCACCAGCGCCCCGATCAGTCCCCCGACCGAAGCGAACACGAAGCCATATTCCCAGCCCAGCCAGCCCACGACGAGGCTCAGGACGCTGTAGAGGATGGATTTGCCGATGTAGGGGGTCGCGCTGAAGATGCTGTAGAAGGTGCCGCGCCGGGCCAGCGGGAACCAGCGCGAGAGGCTGATGATGCCCGGCGGCGCCCCCATCGACTGGAACCAGCCGTTCAGACCCCACAGCACGATGAACACGATGAGCAACGCCAGCGTGCCGAGCCCGAACCAGCCGTGCAGCAGACCCAGCGCCCCCATCAGGAAATTGATGAGCGCGGAGATGAACAACCCCGTGGCCATGAAGCGCTTGATGTTGCAGTAGTCTGCGATGAAACCGTTCGAGAATTTGCCGAAGGCATAGGCGAAGAGCATGACCGAGCCGATGATGCCCAGCTGCCCGGCCGTGAATATTCCTTCGTCCACCAGCGGTTGCTTCATCACGTTGAAGGCCAGCCGGCACACGTAGAACAGGGAATACGCCACCGTCGCGCCCCAGAAGGTGCGGTTGCGGAGGCGCCTGTACACAGGCCGGACCTGCGGCCCGGGGACCTTCTCCGCAGAAGGTTTCGAAATCCTGTAGAAGGAATACAAACTCATGTGTCAGACTTTGAGACTGCAAATTTAGTCAAAGTATGCAGACTGTCAAGCATTGCGGGCGAGGATGGCCTTCCGGCAGGCAAACGTCTGGTACAGCGAGCGGAAGATCAGGTGCGCAAAATATGCGGCGAAAAGAATATGCATGGCGGTGCGTGAACCGGCGCCGCCCCCCGCCGCAGCCGGATCCGGCGCCGGTCCGCACCAGCGGAGCAGGCATATTCCGGCAAACCACACGGCGTAGAAAGCGACGACCGAGCCGACCGAAGCGTTCCGCAGGGCCTTGGTGGCCGTCGCGCCGGTGTAGATGCCGTCCCACGTGAAGGCCGGGCATCCGATCAGCGGCATGACCACCAGCCACGGCAGAAAGACTTTTGACACCTCGACGACGGCCGCGTCGGAGGTCATCAGCCTCAGCAGGGGGACTCCCGTCGCGGCATAGATTCCCACGAAGAAAAGGCCGATCCCCATGCTCCAGACGAAGGTCCATGTCACGGCCTGCCTGACGCAAACGGGCTTCCCTGCGCCGATGAAACGGCCGGTCAGGGCTTCCCCCGCAAAGGCGAATCCGTCGGTGAAATAGGAGAAGATCATCAGCAGCTGCATCATGATGGAGGCGGAGGCCAGCAGCAGGTCGCCGTAGCGGGCGGACAGGATCGTGAAACTGAGGTACACGACGATCAGCGCGACCGAACGGATGAAAAGATCGCCGTTGACCGTCGCAAATTCGCGCATGTTCCCGTCCCGGAAAGAGGCTGCCACGGCCCTTGGATGCAAGGCTCCATGCGTGATCTTTCCGTATTTGAAGTGCACGACCGCCAGGGCGAAAATGAATCCTGAATATTGTGCCAGCACCGTTCCGAGCGGGATGCCGATGAAGCCGAAGCCGGTAAAAGCCGTACCGGGGATGCCGATGGAGAGCAGGATGCTCGCGGCGATGTTCACGCCGTTCACGATCAGATCGGTGAACATCGAACTGACCGTGTCCTGCATGCCGATGAACCACCCCTTGAGCGACATCAGCGTCAGGGTGGCGGGAGCGGCCCAGATCCGGATGAAGAAATAGGTCAGCGCCAGTTTCAGCACCCGGGGAGAGGCCTGCACGAACAGCAGGACCAGCTTTGCGAAGGGCCACTGGATCAACAGCACGGCCAGTGCGATGAGGAGCGCCAGACCGACGCCCTTGCCGAGGATCCCGGCGCTTCCCTTCCAGTCCCCGCGGCCGTAGGCCTGGGCGGTCATGCCGCCGGTCCCGACCCGCAGGAAGCCGAAGTTCCAGTAGAGCAGGTCGAACAGCATGGAGCCGATGGAGATGCCGCCGATCAGGGTGGCGGCTCCGACGCCGCTGCCCGGCACGGCCAAGCCCTCCGTACCGGTCATTCCCATCGCCCCGGGCCCCAGATGCCCGGCCACGGCGATGTCCACCATCCCGACGAGCGGGACCGTGATGTTCGCCAGGATGCTCGGAGCCGCCAGCTTCAGGATGTCCTTGTTCATCTGCCTCATGGGACAAAGGTACGGAAAAAACGCGCCATCAGCGCCGAAACTGCAGCTTTTCGGCAATCATGCCCGAAAACCGGGACAAGATGCGGAACCTTTTGCTAACTTCGCAACATGAAACATCGCTGGACACCGTTGCTGCTCCTGCTGGCATGTCTCACCGCCGCAGCACAGCATTACACCCCGAAAGGAATTGAATATGTCTACACGGAAGCCTCCGATCTCACGCTGATCGGAAAAGTGCTTCCCACGGAAGTACCTTACGCCCGCGCGGACACGTCCCGGTACAAGGGATGGACCGCCTGGGAGAATTTCGAGGTCCGCTGCGCATCCGGAATCGCAGTCCTGTTCAAGACAAATTCTTCTGCTGTTCGGCTTCGGCCCGTGTACGGCGAGCTTTACAACGGAGTTTCGACCACTGTTCTCGCCCACCGCGGATTCGATCTCTACATCCGTGAAGACGGCAGATGGCTATGGGCGGGTGCCGTCGCTCCGGCCGTAGGAAAGGAAGCCGGTTGCGAACTCTCGCTGATCAGGAACATGTCTCCGGGCGAGCACGAATGCCTGCTGTACCTGCCGCTGTACAGCGAGTTGAAAGGACTGGGAATCGGCGTGGAAAAAGGGGCCGCCCTGACACCGATGGAAAGTCCGTTCCGGCACCGGGTTGTCATCTATGGATCCAGCTACACCCACGGTGTCAGCTGCAGCAGGGCCGGCATGACCTATCCGGCCATCTTTACCCGCAATGCGGGCATCCAGCTGCTGAGTTTTGCGATGAGTGGCCAGTGCAAGATGCAACCCTATGCCGCCGATGTGCTGCGCGATGTGCCGGCAGATGCCTTCGTCTTCGACACTTTTTCCAATCCCTCGATCAAGGAAATCCAGACACGTCTGTTCCCTTTCATCGAAAAAATTCAGTCCACACATCCGGGTGCACCGCTGATCTTTCAGCGAACCATCCGCCGGGAGAACCGCAATTTCGACACCGGGAGCGAGTTCGCAGAGGCCAGCCGGATCGCTGTCGCAGACAGTCTGATGGACATCGCATGCCGGAAATACAAGGATGTGTACTACATCCATCCGGACGCCACGGCCCGGGATCACGAAGCCACGGTAGACGGTGTCCATCCCTCCGACTACGGCTATCAGCGCTGGGAACAGTCCATCGAACGGAAGATCAAAAAGATCCTCCGCCGCTACGGCATCCGGTAACCCCCTCAAATGACCCGGTCTGCCGGCAGGCGTCCGGAGAGGTCATGCGGAATGTTCGAGGACGATTTCGGCGAAGTCCTTGACGGGGACGGGGGCGGCTTCGCTGAAGGTCTTGAGGCAGAGGGGACAGGCGGTCACGATGGCATCCGGATGCAACGGTTTGCCTTCCGGGCCTTTCAGCAGGCTGTCCACGGAGCCGGCGGTAATCCATTTCCGGTCGTGGGCGTTCAGGGTCAGACTGCCCAGACTGCCTCCGCAGCAGATGCTTTCATCCCCGTCCTTGGATGGTTTCTTCAAGTCAGCCACCTGCGAAAGCACGGCCCGCGGCTCGGCATACACCCCGCAGCCCCGTCCCAGTTCGCACGGGTCGTGGTACACCACGGACCCGTCGCCTTTCGCCAAGACGAGCCGCCCGGCATCGGCCAGTTCCTTGATGAACTGCGTGTAATGCACGACCCGGACACCCGCAAGGGCATATTCCTCCTTGAATATTTTCAGGCAGATGGGACAGGACAGCACGAGGGTGTCGCAGCTGGACGCCGCGATGAGACGCTTGTTGGCGGCGATGGTTTCCGCCGCCGCATCGGTCCGCCCCGCCAGCATCAGCGGCCGTCCGCAGCAGACTCCCCCGTCCCGGTCCAGGAACTGCCACTCCACCCCCGCCTTCCGGAAGAGTTGCTCCATCGACCGGATGATCCGCGGCGTCAGATGCGTCATGCACCCTGCGAAATACAGCACCGATGGTCCATCCCCGCGACCGGAAGTTTCGGGTTCCGGAGCATTTGCAGCGGAAGAACCCGAACTTCCGGGAGCGGTAGCGGCAGCGGCAAGGCCGCAGGGGGTGGCCGGCGCCGCCAGGTAAGAATAGTCGAACGGCAGTGCATTGTTGACGGTGATGCGCTGGGCGCGGCGCAGCGCCGGGGCATCCACCCCGACGGGGCAGAGCACATGGCACTTGTCGCACATCAAGCACTTGTCCGCAATCAAATTGATCTTCCGCTCGTTGTGCCGCCGCAACCGCCGGATGAAATACACCGAAGAATATTTCAGATTCTTCTTCTGCACATTCATCGGACACGCATCCAGACACAGCCCGCAGCTCGAACAGGCGTAGATCTCCGCCTCCGCCACCCCCTTCCGCGGATGGCTCGGCCGCAGCCCCGCGTTCCGGAACAGAATCCACAGCACCTCCGTCAGGATGTGCATGTACCGGCTGAACGGCATCGCCGCAAAGAAAAGCCCCAGGCAGATGGAATAGGCCCACCACACCGGCATGAAATACAGATGTTCCCCGAACAGGAAATGCCAGACCCGGTTCACCGGAACCGTCAGGAAACTCCCTCCGCTGAGGTCCGCCGTGAAACTCTCCGCCAGCAGCCGCAACGGGAAGATGAGCCAGAGGCTGTACAGCGCCACCCGGTCGGCCAGGGAAGGCTTCGTGGTGTGCCGCATGCCCAGAACGATGGACCGGAACCGCTTGAATATGGCCATGGCGACCCCCGTGAGCACATACAGCAGGAAAAAGTCCATCAGGAAAAAGAAGAACGAACCCCGCAACGTCACATGCGCAGGATCCGTCCAGATGAAGTAGCGGTAGAAAATCGGATAGTACAGCGCCCCCTTCGAAAAGCTCAGATGCCAGGGCACGAAAAGTGCCACCTCGATGTGCCCCAACACGATCAGCATGAACCAGCCGAAGGCGATGGAGGAGTGCATGTACCCCAGCAGCGGCTTCCGCTGCCAGATCTTGACATGGAAGAGGCAGTCGCAGAACAAGTCCCGGATGTTCTTCCACGCAGTTTTCGGATTGACCAGCGACAACGCCAGCTTCCGACGATCCGCCACGGGCATCGCATACAGCACCCGGAACAATCCCACCGTGATCCAGCACAGCATGAAGCTGATGCCGATCACGAAGGGCAGCACGAAAGGCGCAAAACTCGCCGGCACGCGGTCAATCACTTCCGCGTCCACCGCCGTCTGCAGCAATATTCCTGAATAGAGCAACGCCATCACGCACCGTAGATTTTGAGAATCGACAGGATCAGGTGGCGGGTGTTGATGCCCCGCGGACACACCATCACGCATTTCCCGCAGAGCTGGCACCCCTTCAATTCCGACAGCGCCCGCTCGGGAGAACCGTTCTGCAACGCCAGCAGGGCACGGCGGACGCTGGTGGGGCGCTGCTGCCCGGCCGTGCAGACCGCCGAACAACTTCCGCACGCCATGCACTTCCGCGCGTCGGGTTCCAGGTCAAGCAACCGCCCGAACGTCCCCGCGTCGTACCGGTCCAGGTCGATCCGGGAACTCGGACTCAAGGTAAATCCGAAATCAACCATTGCCTTTCACCAGATTCTTGCGTTTGCGCGCCTGCGGAAAGACATCCGTCAGGTAGTGGTCGATGGCCGCAGCCCCCCCGCGGGCATCCGCCAGCGACTCGGGCAGCGTCTTGGGGCCCGTGGCCGCTCCCGCCAGAAAGAGCCCGGGAATACGGCCTTGCTGGTTGCCGGTGACACTGTCCCGGACGGCGAAGAAGCCGTCGTCCTCCGGGGCCAGGTCCAGCATCTCCGCAATCCGGCTTCCCGCCCCCGAAGGACGCATCCCGGCCATCAGCACCAGCAGGTCGAGGGTGACTTTGGCCGGCCTGCTGGCCAGGGTGTCCTCCGCCTTGACCAGGAGCGTACCATCCTGATTCTCGGATACTTCCGAAACGCGTCCGCGAATGAAGCGCACCCCGAAGTCCTTCTGGGCCTTGAGGTAGAGATCTTCGTAGTGCCGGCCGAACATCCGCAGATCCATGTAGAAGCAGTACACCTGCGCCTCCGGAAAGGCTTCCTTGATTTCGCAGGCCTGTTTCACAGCCGTGGCGCAGCACACTTTCGAACAGCCCCGGCAGCCCGCCTTCTCGTCCCGCGAACCGACGCAATGCACGAAGCCGACCCGCTCCGGACGGCCGATGCGGGGATCGGATTTCGTCCGGAACCAGGCTTCCAGATCCGCCCCCGTGACCACATGGTTATAGATGCCGTAGCCGTATTCCTCCTTCCGGGACGCGTCGAAAAGGTCGAAGCCGCAGGCGACGAGCACCGCGTCCGCCAGCACCGTGATGCCGTTGGAGAGGATGACGTTGAAGGACTTGTCCAGCCGGTTGATCGACTGAATCTCCGTGTCGGTGAAGCACTTGACACCGTTCATGTGCTGCATCAGGGTTTCCAGCGGACCGGCCGCCGGAATGCTTTCCGGGAACAGCCGGTCCCAGCGGGCCAGGTGCCCGCCGAGGGTTTTCTCCCGTTCGACCAGGAGGACGTTGTAGTCCAGCCGCTGCAATTGTGCGGCGGCTTCCATGCCGGCAGGCC